>DAIDTL010000008.1:0-415 GCA_027457225.1 Ferrovaceae bacterium | reverse complement strand
GGCTCACCAGTACAATCCATTTCCTTTGCCGCGTCATGCCAGCCAAAAAGGGTATTAGCGCTACCAGCTCTTGCTCTCCCGAGGCAATCACCTCAGTAACCCCCACTGGCCACGATTGAAACGCCGTTGGAAATGCGTGCACTGTTGCAAATTCGGAGGGTTTGGCGGGATTTTTAATCCTGCGGGGGTAAAAGAGCCGCCGCAAGCTGTCTGTCAAGGACACAAAAGAATGAATCAGGGATAGCATGGTCAGATACTCCATTCAGATCGAATAATACCAACGCCCAATCCTTCGATGACCAACGGGTCTTTCCGGAGATCCAGCAGGATCGGCTCAAAATCAGGGTTTTCAGGGCGCAGTTCGATATGTTGGCCGCGTTGATGGAATCGCTTCACTGTCACCTCCTCTCCGATC
>DAIDTL010000007.1 GCA_027457225.1 Ferrovaceae bacterium | reverse complement strand
CTCCAGGAGCTGGCACCTGATCTCGACATCCCCGGACAGGGCTCTCTTTCCGCCTTGTTAAGCCAATGCGCGGACCAGCGGGTCACGCCGCTTGAGGAGGCCTAGCCGCTCATGAACATTTCCGAAAAATATCGCTACATCGTGGTGGAAGGCCCCATCGCTGTGGGCAAGACCAGCCTGGCGCGCCTCCTGGCCTCCCGTCTGGAAGCGCGCCTGATGCTGGAGGATGCCCAGTCCAATCCCTTTCTGGAACGGTTTTATCGCAATCGGGAGCGCTATGCCTTCGCGGCCCAGATGTTCTTTCTTTTCCAGCGCGCGCTGCAGGCGGGCGAGCTCAAGCAACGCGATCTGTTCGACAGCCCGACCGTCGCGGACTTCCTGCTGGACAAGGACGTTTTGTTTGCGCGCATGAATCTGGCCGACGACGAATTCGATCTGTACCAACGCATGTACCATTTTCTGCAACCGCGCACCGCCTCCCCGGACCTGGTCATTTACCTGCAGGCTCCGGCTGACATCCTGATCGAACGCGTGCGGCGCCGGGGCTGGGACGTGGAGCGCCCGATATCCGAACGCTATCTGCGCGACGTGGCAGATGCGTACGCAGCCTATTTCCACAGCTACGATGCGTCGCCGCTACTGATCATCAACAGCGAAAACCTGAACTTTGTAGACCAGCCCAAGGACTTTGACCTGCTGGTGGAGCGCATCGGCAATTTGCGCAGCCGCAGGGAGTTCTTCAATCGCGGCTAGGCATGCGACAATTCAGCTTTCGCCGACTTTGAATTTTTGGAGCACCCATGGACGTGATTCACTCCGTGACCGAATTGCGCGCACGGTTGTATGACGAGCGCCAGGTGGCCCTGGTTCCCACCATGGGGAATCTGCATGATGGGCACATCAACCTGATCCAGCTGGCCAAACCGCGTGCGGCTTGCCTGGTGGCCAGCATCTTTGTCAATCGCCTGCAGTTTGGCCCCGGCGAGGATTTTGCGCGTTACCCGCGCACGCTGGCGGCCGACTGTGCACGCCTGGCCCAGGCGGGCTGTAATGTGGTATTTGCTCCGGACGAAGAGGAGGTCTATCCTGAACCCCAGGAATATACGGTAGACCCCTCCAGCATCCAGAATATTCTGGAGGGGGCCTTCCGGCCAGGACATTTTCGGGGAGTGGCCACCGTCGTACTGAAGTTGTTCAACATGGTGCAACCCCAGATCGCTATTTTTGGCAAAAAAGATTACCAGCAATATCTGGTGTTGCGTGAAATGGTGAAACAACTGGCCATGCCCATTGAAATCATTCCGGCGGAAACGGTCCGTGCGCCGGATGGCCTGGCACTCAGTTCACGCAACAGGTATCTCAACCACATGGAACGCGTCGAGGCTATTGCCCTGTACCATCACATCAGCCAGATTCGCCAGGCGTTGCAAAGGGGTCAGCGGGATTTTGCGGCACTGGAGTCAGAAGCCGTCAACGCCCTGGATGCGCGCGGCTGGCAAACCGATTACATCGCCATCCGGCGCCAGTCCGACCTGCTGGAACCCGATGCGCACGCGCGCGCGCTGGTGGTGGTTGCAGCAGCACGACTGGGAACAACCCGTTTGATCGATAACCTGGAAGTGGATCTGTCCTGAAGTCCAACCGCGGGAGGAAAGCCATGGAAGCACCATCTGTTCGAGACCGCATTGCCCGTCTGCAAAACGAACACCGGGTCCTGGATGAAAAAATTCTCAGCAAGACCCGGGATGCGCAACCTGACCAGATTGAATTGCAACGCCTCAAAAAACGCAAACTTCAGTTGAAGGATCAGATCACTGCCCTCGAAGCCAGCCTGGTGCCCGACATCTCCGCCTGAATTTACAGCCGTTCAGTCACCCAGGCGGCGACTGAAGCCAGCGCCTGCGGCAAACGGCCGGGGTCTGTGCCGCCGGCCTGCGCCATATCCGGACGACCGCCCCCTTTCCCTCCCACCTGCTGCGCCACATGGTTGACCAGTTCGCCCGCCTTGATGCGTGCCGTAAGATTGGGCGTCACGCCCGCGATCAAACTGACCTTGCCTTCGCTGTCGGCGCCCAGCACGATGACGGCAGAGGGGAGCCGCCCTTTCAGGGCATCCAGCGTTTCGCGCAGGGTTTTGGCATCGGCGCCGGGCAAGCGCACCGACAGCAGCTGCACCTCCTGGTTGATTTGAATGGCCTGGCGAACGAGGTCGGCGCTGTCGCTCACGGGCATTCTGGATTTGAGGCGATCCAGCTCGCGGTCCAGGGTGCGCACGTTGTCCAGAATATGAGAAAGCTTGCCGAGGATTTCCTGGGGTTGCGCTTTGAGACGCTGCGCAATTTCAGCCAGTTGATCCTGTTCGCGATGGGTCATCTCCAGGGCCCCCTCTCCTGTCACGGCTTCGATGCGCCGCACTCCGGAAGCCACACCCGATTCTCCGACAATGCGAAACAAGCCGATATCGCCTGAACGGTGAACGTGGGTTCCGCCACACAGCTCCGTGGAAAAATCACCCATGCCCACCACCCGGACCTCGTCTTCATACTTTTCGCCAAAGAGGGCCATGGCACCCTTTTTGACCGCATCGTCGTATTTCATGATGCGCACTTCCACCGGATGGTTGCGACGAATTTCCTGATTGACGAGCGCTTCGATCGCGCGCAGTTGCACTTCCGTCACCGGTTTGTCGTGCGAGAAATCGAAGCGGGTCTTGAAAGGGTCCACCAACGAGCCCTTCTGGACCACATGCGTTCCCAGCACGCGCCTTAATGCCGCATGCAGCAAATGGGTGGCCGAATGATTCCAGGCTGCGCGCTGACGTGCCACCGGATCCACGCGGGCCTCCGTCGCATCGCCCACGTTGATGCGACCGGTCAGCACCTGGCCCAGATGGCCGAACACACCGGCCTGGATTTTTTGGGTATCACCCACGGCAAAGGTGCCATGGGAAGTGGCCAGTTCGCCACGATCACCCACCTGCCCGCCCGACTCGGCATAAAACGGGGTACGGTCCAGCACCACCACCCCGGACTGTCCTGCTTCCAGCGTGGGGACAGCAACGCCCTCCTGATACAGGGCCACCACCCGGCCCTTGTGATGGAGCGTGTCATAGCCCAGAAACTCGGTGGCTTCGCCGCGATATTCCACAGACCCCTGCGCTGAAAATTTGGAAGCGGCACGAGCCCTTTCCCGTTGCTGTTCCATGGCATGTTCAAACCCCGCAAGATCCACCGCCACGCCGCATTCGCGCGCGATGTCTGCGGTCAGGTCCATGGGAAAGCCGTAGGTGTCGTACAAACGGAACACGGTTTCACCATCCAGCATGCGGTCTTCCTGGTGCAACGCGGCTTCCAGTATGGCCATGCCGTTTTCAAGGGTTTCGGCAAACCGCTCTTCTTCCTGGAGCAACACCCCCGTCACGGATTGCCGTGCGGCCACCAGTTCCGGGTAAGCCTCACCCATCACCCCCGCGAGATCCGCCACCAGTTTATGGAAGAAGGGCTGGTTCTGGCCCAGCTTGTAGCCGTGGCGGATGGCGCGCCGAATGATCCGGCGCAGAACATAGCCCCGCCCCTCGTTGCCGGGAATGACGCCATCCACGATCAGGAAGGCGCAGGCCCGGATGTGATCTGCAATGACCTTCAGGGAATTGCTGGAGAGGTCCTGCGTGTCGGTGTAGCGCGCTGCGGCTGCGATCAATGCCTGAAACAGGTCGATGTCGTAATTGCTGTGCACATGCTGCAGAATTGCCGAGATGCGCTCCAGTCCCATGCCCGTATCCACCGAGGGTTTGGGCAGGGGATGCAGCTTTCCCGACGCGTCGCGGTTGAACTGCATGAACACCAGATTCCAGATCTCGATGTAGCGATCGCCGTCCGCCTGCGCCGTCCCTGGCGGGCCACCGGCCACCTCAGGACCGTGATCGTAAAATATTTCACTGCACGGACCGCAAGGGCCGGTGTCGCCCATCTGCCAGAAATTGTCTGCGGTGCTGATGCGGGTGAATCGCTCCGGCGCGATGCCGATTTCCTTGAGCCAGACATCGGCCGCCTCATGGTCATCGTGATACACCGTAATCCACAGCCTGTCCGCAGACAAGCCCAGCTCTTCGGTGAGGAACTGCCAGGCAAAATGAATGGCCTCGCGTTTGAAATAATCGCCGAAACTGAAATTGCCCAGCATTTCAAAAAAGGTGTGGTGGCGCGCGGTGTAACCCACGTTTTCAAGGTCATTGTGCTTGCCGCCGGCACGCACACTGCGCTGGCTGCTGGTGGCCCGGGTGTAGGGACGTTTGTCCTGACCCAGAAACACCTCCTTGAACTGCACCATGCCGGAATTGGTGAACAGCAAGGTGGGGTCGTTGGCAGGCACCAGCGAACTGGAGGGCACGATGGTGTGCCCATGGCGGGCAAAGTACTGCAGGAACCTGTCGCGAATTTCGGCGGATTTCATGGAGCATCCTCAAACCCCGGCCGTGGCCTGGGCTGCATTAGTCGGAAATAACCGTGAATTCTACCAAAACCGGCGCCAAAGGCTCCATCAATCGTCGGCGCGCAGGATCTGCTGAATGATGGCGCGTGAAAATCCCCGGTTTTGCAGGTAGCGCCCCTGGCGGGCCCGCTCGTCTGCGTTGGTGGGGGGATGGGAAAACTTTTTGCGCCAGACCTGCCGCGCCGATTCCAGCTCTCCTTCCCGCGCCGCCCCCAGCACGGTGCTGGCCACCTCTGCTGGAACACCGCGCTGCTGAAATTCCTGGCGGATTTTGAGCAGCCCGTGACGCCCGCTGCGTGAACGCAGGATGGCCTCGGCCGCACGCGCATCCGACAACAGCCCTTCGTGCGTCAGTTCATCGAGCAGTGCGTCAAGGGCCGCTTCGGAGGCGCTATGGGGTGCAAGTTTGTTGAGGAGTTCCCGCCGGGTGTGCTCCCGGCGGGCCAACAGGGTCAGTGCTCGCGAACGCAGGTCAGTGCTGACCATGGACGCGGATCAGTCTTCGTGGAGGGTGGCAAGTTCGGCATCCGCCGGCTTGTCGGCCAACTTGTCAGCCACCTTGATGCCACTGACGGCACGAATTTTGGCCTCGATTTCCTGAGACACCTCGGGATGCTCCTTGAGGTACTCGCGGGCATTGTCCTTGCCCTGCCCGATTTTTTCACCCTTGTAGGCGTACCAGGCACCCGATTTTTCAATCAGTTTTGCTGCTACCCCCATTTCGATGATTTCGCCATGGCGCGAAATGCCTTCGCCATAAAGAATGTCGAAATCTGCAACCCGAAACGGCGGCGCCACTTTATTTTTGACGCCCTTGACCCGGGTTTCGCTGCCGATGACTTCATCACCGCGCTTGATGGCCCCCACGCGCCGGATATCGAGCCGCCCCGAGGCATAGAACTTGAGCGCATTGCCGCCGGTGGTGGTTTCGGGATTGCCAAACATGACGCCAGTCTTGAGGCGGATTTGATTGATGAAGACGAGCAGCGCATTGGAACGTTTAATGTTGCCGGTAAGTTTGCGCAGGGCCTGGGACATCAGGCGCGCGTGCAACCCCACGTGGGAATCGCCCATTTCGCCTTCAATTTCAGCGCGCGGCGTGAGTGCCGCCACTGAATCAACCACCACGATGTCTACCGAGCCGGAACGCACCAGCATGTCGGCAATTTCAAGCGCCTGTTCGCCGGTGTCGGGTTGCGAGATAAGGAGATCTGCCACATTAACCCCCAATTTCTGGGCGTAGGCAGGATCAAGCGCGTGTTCGGCATCAATGAATGCGGCCACGCCGCCCTTTTTTTGCATTTCGGCAATGACCTGCAGGGTGAGGGTGGTTTTACCCGAGGATTCCGGGCCGTAGATTTCGACAATGCGCCCGCGCGGCAAGCCGCCTACCCCCAGCGCCAGATCAAGCCCCAGTGAACCGGTGGACACTACATCGAAATCGCGCACGATTTCGGTTTCGCCCAGCCGCATGACGGCCCCCTTGCCAAACTGTTTTTCAATCTGCGACAGCGCCGCAGACAATGCCTTGCTTTTGTGGTCATCCATGTCGATAGTCCTTCAAAGTGCGATTCGGGATTATGATAGCGCCACCGGAATGTTGCTGTTCAATCACAGTGACGGACCCGGCCTGTTTAACCGTGTACTGTAATTATATACAGTACGCCGGAATTTACAATACCCGGGGCTGCAATACCCGAAGTATCCCTTCCAGGGCGTGGTGGATGGTTGCGGCACGAACCTCGCCACGATTGCCCGCCAACCAGACTGTTTGTGTTACAGCCCCCTGTCCGCGCCGTTGCCAGGCAAGGCACACCGTGCCCACCGGCTTTTCGGCCGAGCCCCCATCGGGGCCCGCAATCCCGCTGACCGCAACCGCAAGGCCAGCCGTACTGTGCGCCAGGGCCCCCGCTGTCATGGCCTGGACAACGGCTTCGCTGACTGCGCCCTGCCCGCCAAGAAGCTCGGGATCCACCCCAAGCACCTCAACCTTGCTGGCATTGCTGTAAACGATGAAGCCCCGCTCAAACCAGTTCGAGCTGCCGGGAATTTCTGTAATGGTTGCAGCGATGCCGCCCCCGGTACAGGATTCGGCCGTCACAAGATGCAATCGTCCCTGCTTCAGGGCTTCGCCCACGCGCCGGGCCAGGGCTGTTTCCCCTTCAGACATGGAACACGCCGCGCAAATGCCACAGCGCCAGCATGGCATATCCGGCAGCCAGCAGGTCATCCAGCATGATGCCGAATCCACCCTTGATGTGCCGGTCTACCCACCCGATGGGAAATGGCTTCCAGATGTCGAACAGGCGAAACAGGACGAAGGCTCCGGTAAAGCCCGGCAGGGAGTGCGGCGCCACCAGCAACACCAGCGCAAAGGCCACGATCTCGTCCCACACAATGGCCCCCGGGTCACCTCCGCCCAGGGCAGGCGCCGTACATTCGCAAACCCATACCCCAAGCGCAAACAGCGCGGACAACAGCGACAACTGCATCCAGAGCGGGCCAAAAGAAATCAACCAGAACAGGGGAAAGCCCAGCATGGTTCCGACGGTCCCCGGCGCCACGGGCGAGAGGCCGGTCCCAAACCCCAGCGCGACCCAACGGGTCCAGTGGCCGCGCATGAAGTCGGAAGTCGGCACGGGGCTCACGGGAGCGTCCTGAAATGATCAAACCCTTGCCAGGCAAAGGCCATGGCCGTGCCGTTGCCATCCAGCAGCACCTGTTCCACCCCGGCCGTGATGACCCCGATGCGGGTGACCATCACATCGGCCCGGGCTGCCGCTTGGTGAATCCGGGAAGCCGCTGCGGGAGCAGCCGTAAAACACAGTTCGTAATCGTCGCCCCCCGCAAGCGGCAGGGCCTCCCAACCGGCGTGCCCACGCTGGCGATGAAGTGCCGCAGAGCAGGGAATGCTTTCAAAATGCACGCGCGCCCCCACGCCCGAGGCCTCCAGGAGATGCCCCAGGTCAGCCAGCAACCCGTCCGAAATGTCGATGGCGGCATGCGCGAGTCCGCGCAGGGCCAGACCGAGCGCCACGCGCGGCGTGGGGGTATCGAGCCGGTCCAGGCAGAACTGGCGGTCGTTGGCAGACAGGATCCAGCCGTCCTTCAGGCAACGCAGTCCCAGGGCGGCATCCCCCACCGTACCGGACACCCAGATGTCGTCCCCGGCTTGCGCGCCGCTGCGACGCAACGCCTGCAAAGGCGGCACTTCGCCCAAAATGGTGACGGCGATCGTCAACGGCCCCGCCGTGGTATCTCCACCCACCCAGTCCACCCCATGCTGCAACAGCAGGGTGTGAAATCCGGTGGCAAAGGCCTCCACCCAGGGTTCATCCGCCTGCGGCAGCGCCAATCCAAGCGTTACCCAGCGCGGTTGCGCGCCCATGGCGGCCATGTCGGACAGATTGACGGCAACGGCCTTGTGGCCCAGGCGAAGGGGATCGGTTCCGGCAAAAAAATGGCGCCCTGCCACCAACAGGTCGGTGGACACGGCCAGTTCCTGACCCGGGGTGGGCACCATCAGCGCACAGTCATCGCCCACCCCAAGGAGGGTCCCGGGAGCGGAGCGGGAAAAATAACGCCGGATGAGATCGAATTCGCTGGGCATGCTAGCCCCGGCCACGGGTCCGGGTATTGATTTCCTCGGGACGTTCCTGGGCAGCCAATCGGTCAAGCACGCCGTTGACATACTTGTGTCCATCGGTGCCCCCAAACACTTTGGCCAGCTCGACAGCTTCGTTGAGGATGACCCGGAAAGGCATTTCGGAACGATGGCGCAGCTCGAAGGCAGCAATCCAGAGGATGGCGCGTTCGATGGGGCTGACAGCAGCCGGCTCACGATCCAGGAAGGGTCGCAGTGCGTCGTCCAAAGCCGCCGACTCGGTCATGACGGCCGGCAGCAGCTCGGCAAAATAGGTTTGATCCGCCCGGGAAAAATGCTCCTGGGACACGATATGCCCCAGGATGGCCGACGCTTCATGGCCGGTCAGTTGCCACTGATACAGTCCTTGCACCAGCCCCTCGCGAGCGCGACGGCGCGCGGATTTCACAGAACCCCGCTACGAATTTCGCGCAACAGGCAGGTCATTTCGATGGCAGCAAGGGCACAATCCCGTCCCTTGTGTTCAGCCCGAATAAAGGCCTGTGCATCGTTTTCTGTGGTGAGCACGCCATTGGCAATGGGCACCCCTGTGGCCAGCTGGACGGCGACAATGCCTGCAGCAGACTCGTTGGCCACGATTTCGAAGTGATGGGTATCGCCACGCACCACGCAACCCAAAGCGATCAGCGCATCAAAGCGCCCGATTTCGGCCAGGGCCTTGAGTGCCAGGGGCAGTTCCAGCGCCCCCGGTACGCGGATCACGGCAATATCGGCTTCCATCACACCGTGTGCAATCAGGGCCTGGCCGGTTGCCGTCAGCAACTGTTCGCCGATGGCTTCATTGAAACGCGCAAGCGCAATGGCAATCTTCAACCCTTTGCCATCGCTGGAAATGTCCGCCATGCTGGTGTTCCAGGGCCTACTCGTCGGGTGTGACATAACCGGTAATCTCCAATCCAAACCCTGCCATGCTGGGGATTTTGCGCAAACGCGACAATACTTTCATTTTCCCCACCCCAACATCGTGCAGAATCTGGGCCCCCACGCCATACAGGCGCGGGTCCCACTTGCGTTCGGGCGGATGCTCATCAACCGAGGCATCAGCCCAGGCGATGAGGTCCTGTGCCGTTTCCGAGCCATGCAGCAGCACCAGGACACCCGAACCGGCGGCTGCAATTTTTTTCAGGGCGGCCTGAATGCGAAAGGAATGGCGGCCGACCCCATCGTCAAAAATATCCACCACCGAAAAAGGTTCATGAACCCGCACCAGGGTTTCACGGGACGCTTCAATCTGCCCGTGGATCAAGGCAAGGTGGGTTCGGTTGGCCACGGCGTCGAAGTACGCCACCACCTGAAATTCTCCGAAAGGCGTGCTCAGCTGACGCGTGGCCGCGCGCTCAATGAGCTTTTCGTTGCGGCTGCGATAATGAATGAGGTCGGCAATGGTGCCCAGCTTCAAACCATGCGCCTGGGCAAACTGCTTGAGGTCCCCCAGGCGGGCCATTTCGCCGTTGTCCTTGAGCACTTCGCAAATCACGGCAGCCGGTTCCAGGCCGGCCAGCTGGGCCAGGTCGCATCCCGCTTCGGTATGTCCGGCACGGATCAGTACGCCGCCCCGACGCGCCATGAGCGGAAAAATATGGCCCGGTTGCACCAGATCCTCCGGGCGGGCATACCGCGCCACGGCGGCTTGAATGGTGCGTGCCCGGTCTGCGGCTGAAATGCCCGTGGTAACGCCCTGGGCCGCTTCGATGGATACGGTGAAATTGGTGGTCAGCGGGGATCGGTTGTCCAACACCATCAGCGGCAGGTTGAGCTGGCGACACCGGGCTTCGGTCAGGGTCAGGCAAATCAGGCCGCGCCCGTAGCGGGCCATGAAATTGATGGCCTCGGCATTGACATGTTCGGCAGCCAGTACCAGGTCCCCTTCGTTCTCCCGGTCTTCGTCATCCACCAGGACCACCATCTTGCCTGCCTTGAGATCGGCAACGATGGCCTCGGTGGAGGAGATGCCTTCGGACAGAGTGCGAGCTGACGCAGGAGTAACCATAAGGGCAACCTAAAGAGCGCGGAAAATCAAAACCAGATTCTATCAGTTATCACTGCACAAGCGGCCCGGATGGCAGGGTTGAGCGGAATTCAGTCCCCGCCCCATTCCCTTGAACGCTCCGCATAGCGCGCCAGAAGATCAACTTCCAGGTTGACCGGAGCGCCTGCTTCAAGATGGGCAAAGGTGGTGACGGCGCGGGTATGCGGAATGATATTGAGCTCAAACACGTCGCCCTGCACCTGGTTGACGGTCAGGCTGACGCCGTTGACGGTGATGGATCCCTTGCGCGCGATGTAGCGCGGCAGATCATCAGGCGCGCAAATGCGAAGAAACCAGCTTTCCCCCCGGGGCTCGAAGGCCATGACCATCCCGACGCCATCCACATGGCCACTGACAAGGTGCCCCCCCAGGCGATCCGACAGGCGCAAGGCTTTTTCCAGATTGACGAAGCCGCCCTCGCGCAGCCCGCAGGTCACTTCGAGGGTGGCTGCCGAAACATCGACTTCAAACTTCGGGGCGTGACAGGCCACCACCGTAAGGCATACCCCATTGACGGCAATGGAATCGCCAAGGGCCACATCGGTGAGATCAAGCGCTCCGGCATCAAGCGTCAGGCGCATGCCTTCCGCAAGCGGCTTGGCCGAATCAATCTTGCCCACTGCATGGATAATGCCTGTAAACATGATTTATCCCACCTGTTGGCTTGCGGATTTTTGTCGGGCCACGATGCGCCAGTCCTTCCCCACGGGCGCGACGGAATCAATGACCAGGTCAAACCGCTGTGACAAGTCGGTGAGCGGATGAATGTCCATCACGCCTGCCGCACCTTCCCCCAACAACGTGGGGGCCACATAAAACACGAATTCGTCGAAGACGCCGGCCTCCAGCAGGGGACCGTTGAGACGGGGGCCGGCCTCGATGGTCACTTCGTTCAGTTCGCGCTGGCCCATGAACTGCAGCATCGCCGCAAAATCAAGGCGGCCATTGGCTGCCGGCGGCAGGACCACCACTTCCACGCCGCGCTCCCGATAGGGCCGGGCACGCACCGCATCATCACAGACCGTAAACAACCAGGTCCCGCCTCCCTCAAATATTCTGGCATCGAGCGGCGCGTCCAGCCGGTTGTCCACCACGATGCGAATGGGCTGGCGCGGACTGTCCACCAGCCTGACCGTGAGTGCCGGATCATCCTTGCGCAACGTCCCCAATCCGGTCAACGTGGCGCAGGAGCGTGCCCGCAACCGGTGTCCGTCGGTACGCGCCTCAACCCCGGTAATCCATTGGCTGGCGCCGTTGGCAAGGGCCGTGCGGCCGTCGAGACTCATGGCAATTTTGGAACGCACCCAGGGGCGCCCGCGGGTCATGCGCGAAATGAATCCGATGTTGAGTTCGCGGGCCTGCTGCTCCTGCAACCCCACCGTCACCGGGATCCCTGCGGCGCGAAGCCGCGCAAACCCCTGCCCGGCCACCAGGGGATTGGGATCCTGCATGGCCGCCACCACCCGTGTCACGCCAGCCGCAATCAAGGCATCGGCACAAGGCGGCGTGCGTCCGGTGTGACTGCAGGGTTCCAGGGTGACGTAGGCTGTCGTTCCGCGCGCGCGTTCACCGGCAGCCTGCAAGGCATGCGCTTCGGCGTGCGGGGCGCCGGCACGCTCATGCCAGCCTTCAGCAACGATGGCGCCCGCCTTGACCAGCACGCAGCCCACACGGGGGTTGGGCATGGTCGTGAAAAGGCCCCGCGCCGCAAGGGACAACGCGCGGTCCATGAAATGAAGGTCACCGGGAAGGACATCAGAGGTCACGGATCACGTCCCGGAAGTCATCCACATCCTGAAAGCTGCGGTAGACGGAAGCAAACCGCACATACGCCACCTTGTCCAGGCGCCGCAACTCTTCCATGACCATTTCACCCACGCGCAGGGACGGAATCTCACGCTCGCCGCGTGCCAGCAAATGCTGCCTGATGCGGTCAATGGCCGCATCCACCAGTTCCATGGAAACCGGTCGTTTGTGCAGGGCGCGCAGGAAACTCACCCGCACCTTTTCGGAGGAATAGTCCTCACGCTGGCCGTTTTGCTTGATCACCTGCGGCAAGCGGATGTCCGCCGTTTCGTAAGTGGTAAAGCGCTTGTTGCAGGCCGCACAACGGCGCCGCCGCCGAATGCTGGCGCCGGCCTCGGTGGCACGCGAATCAATGACCTGTGAATCGAGCGTGCCGCAAAATGGACATTTCATGAACCTTCTCCCTCACTACCTCGACGACCTAATCTCCGGCGATGGTCATATCCCCCACCAGAATGGAGCCGGTGATCTTGGAGCCGCGAATGATGATATCGTTGCCCACGGCCACGATGTTGCGGAACATGTCTTTCAGGTTGCCGGCAATGGTGATTTCCTGGACCGGGTACTGGATCTCGCCGTGCTCCACCCAGAAGCCGGCCGCACCGCGGGAATAGTCTCCCGTGACGTTATTGATCCCATGCCCTAACAGCTCCGTTACCAGCAAGCCGCGATCCATCTGGCGCAACAGGTCATCAAATCCCCCGCCGAAGGGCGTCAGCACCAGATTGTGGTTGCCGCCTGCGTTGCCGGTGCTGGTCATGCCAAGCTTACGCGCCGAATAGCTGCCCAGAAAGTAACCCTGCACCACCCCCGCCACCACCACATCGCGCGCCACGGTGGCCACCCCCTCGTCATCGACGGCCGCGCTGGCAAACCCCTTGAGGCGATGCGGTTCTTCGCGGAGATGGATGCGCGGCGCAAACACCTGCTGCCCCAGGCTGTCCTGCAAAAAACTGGATTTGCGGTACAGTGCCCCGCCGCTGACCGCACCCACAAAGTGGCCGATCAGGCCGGAAGCCAGCGTGGCCTCGAACAACACCGGCGCATGGCATGTCTTGATCTTGCGTGCTTTGAGTCGCCGCACGGTACGCATCCCGGCCTGCTGGCCCACCGCTTCCGCCGACTCCAGATCGTGCGGATCGCGTGCCGTGGTATACCAGTAATCGCGTTGCATATCCGCTTCGACACCGGCAATCACCGAACAGCTGACGCCGTGGCTGGAGCCTGCATAGCCGCCCATAAACCCCAGCGTATTGCCATAGGCAAACTGCGACTCCTGGGTATAGACGGTGGCTCCCTCCGAATTGGTAATGCGTGCATCGCACTCCAGCGCCCGGCCTTCACAGCGCCGCGCCAAGTCGATGGCATCATCCACCGACAGGGTCCAGGGGTAATACAGATCAAGATCGGGGAGATCGGGGCCCGCCAGCAACGCCGGGTCGGCGAGGCCTGCAAACGGGTCAGAGGCCGTATAGCGGGCAATGCTGCTGGCTTTTTCGACGGTGTCGCGCAACGCCCCCGGCAAAAAATCGGAAGTGCTGGCGTGTCCGCGCTGTTGCCCAAAAAATACCGTGATCCCGATGTCCTTGTCGCGGTTGTATTCAATGGTTTCCACTTCAGCCAGGCGCACCGTGACAGAATGACCAAAGCCTTCGCTGACATCGACTTCGGCAGCACTGGCACCGCAGCGGTGCGCATGGTCAAGGGCATCCCGGACCAGGGATCGGAGCGCTTCCTGACTGTAAGAGAAACGGCTGTTGTCTGACACCTGGGCGTCCATTGCGATTTAATCCGGTATCATAGCAACATTGATTGTCCCGTGGAAAAGCTGTGTCCTTAGAAGAACTCCCGAGCAAAACCCAGCGCAAGCAGGAGATGCATGCGCTTCAGGATCTGGGCAGCGCACTGACCGAATTGAGCCCCGAACGGATCCGGTCGCTCCACCTGCCCGAAACCCTCGAACGCGCCCTCCTGGAGGCCAAAGTCCTCAAGGCACGCGGCGCCATCCGGCGCCAGTTGCAATACATCGGCAAGCTGATGCGCGATGTGGATCCCGCCCCGATCCAGGCTTACCTGGACAGTCTTGCGGGGATGTCGCGGGTGGCCGTGGCGGCCCATCATCTGGCAGAACGCTGGCGCGATCGCATGCTGGAAGACCTGGCCGCCGTGGATGAGTTTTCTGCCAGCTATCGCCAGGCGGACCGTCAGCAACTCCGCCAACTGGCGCTAGCCGCCCAGCGCGAACGCGCCACACAGAAAGCACCACGCCAGTACCGCGAGTTGTTTCGCACCATCGTGCATCTCCTGAATGCAACCGAGGCCCCCGCCATCCCATGAGCGCATCGTTGGAACTCCTGAAAATCGGCCTGTTGTCCATCAGTGACCGCGCTTCCAGGGGCGTCTATGAAGACGCCGGCCTTCCGGCGCTGAAGGCCTGGGTCGCTGAAGTGATTCTTAACCCGGTGGAAATCGACGCCCGTCTGATCCCCGACGAGCAATCCGAAATTGAAGCCCATCTCAAGCAAATGGCGGACGAGGCCGGCTGCAGCCTGATTCTCACCACCGGGGGCACCGGGCCGGCTCCGCGCGACGTCACGCCCGAAGCGACCCTGGCGGTGGCCTGGCGGGTGTTGCCGGGATTTGGCGAACAGATGCGTTTTAACAATCTCAAATACACCCCCACTGCCATCCTGTCGCGCCAGGAAGCAGTCACCCGGGGGCGGTCGCTCATCATCAACCTGCCGGGGCAACCCAAAGCCATTCGCGAAACCCTCGATGGCATCTTTGCCGCCGTACCCTACTGCGTGGATTTGATCGGAGGACCTGCCATCGAAACCCGTCCGGAACGCCTCCAGGCCTTTCGCCCCAAGTCGGCCGTGCGCCCCCCGCGAGCCTGAACAGACCATGCCCCTGTTACCCGCCATCGAACTGGTCACCAACCACAATCCCACCGCAAGCGTCATCTGGCTTCACGGCCTGGGTGCCGATGGCCATGATTTCGTTCCGGTGGTGAAAGAACTGCAATTGCCGGCAACCCTGCCCGTCCGTTTTATTTTTCCCCATGCGCCCGAACGACCCGTCACCGTCAACAACGGGATGGTGATGCGGGCCTGGTACGACGTGGCCTACGATGGGCTGGAGCGGCGTACCGATGATGCCGGCATCCTCAAGTCTGTGGCCGCCGTAAACGACCTGATCGCGCGCGAAATCGCACGCGGCCTCCCTTCCCGCCGCATCGTTCTGGCCGGCTTTTCCCAGGGCGGGGCCGTGGCGCTGTGCGCGGGCACCCGATACCCGGAACGCCTGGCCGGCATCCTGGCCCTCTCCACTTACCTGCCCATGCCGGAGCAACTGGCCAGCACCGGCAGTGAAGCCAATCGCAGCGTGCCCATTTTCATGGCCCACGGACAACAGGACACCGTCATTCCCCTGCGCATGGCTGAAGCCTCGCGGGCCCACCTGGAAAGCCTGGGGTATCCGGTGGCATGGCATAGCTATCCGATGGCCCATTCGTTGTGCATGGAAGAAGTCGAGGCCCTCTCACAGTGGCTGCAACAACAGCTGGGTGTTTAGCGGATCACTGGCGGTAAGCGGTCTCGACCCCTGGCACCAACTGCAACGCCTTGAGCGCGCGTGCCAGCTGGTCGAGCGAATCAATCTGAACGGTAAAGCGCATGCGCGCCCGATCACCATGGGATTGGGTGTTGACTGCGGTGACGTTGATGCGTTCCCGGGTCAGGGTTTCCGAAATATCGCGCAACAACCCCTGGCGGTCCAGCGCATCCACAGCAATGTCCACGCTGAACACCCCACGGGGGGTCGTGCCCCAGGACGCTGGAATCATGCGCTGCCACTGGTTGGTGGTCAGTGCGGCGAGACTGCGGCAATTGGTGCGGTGAATACTGACCCCGCGACCGCGGGTGACAAATCCGACGATGGGTTCCGGTGGCACCGGCTTGCAGCATTTGGCCATCGTGGTGTCAATGTTGGTCACCCCAAGCACCAGCACACCACCACTTCCGGTTTCTGCCAGGCGCCGCAAGGTGGGCGTCACGTCCCCTTCGGCGGGGTGCGCGAGCGGATCGAGCAGCAATTCGATCTGGCGTTGTGAAATATCGCCGCGAGCCAATCCAACCCAGAAATCCTCGACGCGCGAATAACCGGACTGCGCCGCCAGGCGTTCAATGTTGGGGTGCCCCTTGCCCAGGCGGGCAATGGCCTTTTCCAGAATGGTCCGGCCTTGCGCCATATCCTCTTCCAGGTGCTGCTGCTTGAACCACTGCCGCACCTTGGCCTGGGCACGCGCACTTTTGAGATAGCCATACTCGGGGTTGAGCCAGTCGCGGCTGGGGCCGCCCTGACGCACGGTGATGATTTCCACCCGCTGCGCATTCTGGAGCGGATGGTCAAGGGGGACGATCGTGCCATCCACCTTGGCTCCCCGACAGCGATGCCCGAGATCGGTGTGCACGTGATAAGCAAAATCCACCGGGGTGGCCCCGTGCGGCAAATCAATCACGCGCCCCTGCGGCGTAAACACGTAGATCGCTTCATCCGCAGGGGCAGACGCCGTTCCCGGTGCAGCAGAAGGCGTCACTTCTTTCTGCCATTCCAGCATCTGGCGCAGCCACGCCACCCGCTCGTCAAAGCGTCGGTCCACACGGCCGCCCGCTTCCTTGTAGCGCCAATGCGAAGCAATGCCCAGCTCGGAATCGCGATGCATTTCGTGCGTGCGAATCTGGATTTCCACCGCCTTGCCTTCCGGGCCGATGACGGCAGTGTGGAGCGAACGGTAATGATTGCCTTTGGGTCGGGCGATGTAATCGTCAAATTCGCCGGAGATGGGGGTCCAGAGATGATGGACGATCCCCAGGACGGCATAACAATCGCGAACCTCATTCACGATCACGCGCACGGCCCGCACATCATAGAGCCCTTCAAAATCCAGGCTCTTGCTGCGCATCTTTTTGATGATGCTGTAGATGTGTTTGGGCCGACCCTGCACCTGGCCGGAAATGCCTGCCAGGGCCAGCTGTTGCTCCAGGGTGCGCATCAGTGCGGCGATGTAGCGTTCGCGATCCACCAGGCGCTCATCCAGACGCTTGGCAATGGATTTGTAGGTCTCCGGCTCGATGATGCGAAACGACAGGTCCTCCAGTTCCCACTTGAATTGCCATACCCCGAGGCGGTTGGCGAGCGGCGCATAAAGATCCATGGTCTGCTGCGCAACGGCACGCTGTTCGGCAGGGTCCCGTTGCTGGATGACGCGCATCAACCACACCCGCTCCGCCAGAGCCACGATCACCACCCGGATGTCCTGGGCCATGGCCAGCAGGAGTTTGCGCACCCCTTCCAGGCGTTGGGCATCATTGGCCAGACGATCCTGGGCTCGGAAAATGGTTTCCAGGGTGCCATCAATGCGATGCAGATCCGCGGCAATGGCTGCCACGTCCGGGTCGAAGGACCGGGCCATCCCAAGCCC
>DAIDTL010000006.1 GCA_027457225.1 Ferrovaceae bacterium | reverse complement strand
ACTGTGGATCGTGCCATGATCTGCGGTAGCCCGGGGATGTTGAAAGACATTTCAGCGCTATTGGATGAGCGCGGATTCAAGATCTCAGGCGGAGTAGGCGAGCCCGGTGACTACGTTATTGAGCGCGCTTTCGTCGAAAGATAAACCAATCGCTACGCGCTAGAGCGATCTCGTCCCATGAATGCATACATGGCCGGTACCACAAACAGGGTAAACAGGGTGCCAATGGAAAGGCCCGTAAAAATCACCAATCCCATCGAGCGCCGCCCCGCGGCTCCCGCACCCGAAGCCAGCACCAGGGGCAAAACACCCAGCACCATTGCTGCTGTCGTCATCAGAATCGGCCTCAAGCGGACTGAGGCTGCTTCTACCACTGCATCAAGCCGTGATTTCCCGGCCAATTGCAACTGGTTGGCAAATTGTACGATCAAAATACCGCGTTTGCTGATCAGCCGCATCAGTGCCACTAATCCCACCTGGGTGTAAATATTCAGCGCGGCTCATGCAGCATTTTCCAGCGCTCCAGTGCATCAGCGTCAGAATCATGAGCCTCCACCCAACGCTCTCCGACTGGAGTGGTTTCCTTTTTCCATAGAGGAGCTTGCGTTTTTAAAGCATCCATTAAAAATTCGCATGCGCCGAATGCATCTTTTCGATGAGCGCTGGTCACTGCCACCAGCACAATGGGATCCCTAGGGTAAAGTGTACCAATTCGATGAATGATCAACAGGTCATGAATATCCCAACGGTTGCGCGCTTCCCCTTCAAGTGAAGCCAGTGCCTTTTCCGTCATCCCGGGGTAATGTTCCAGGATCATCTGACTCACGGTCTGATGATCATTAAGATCGCGTACCAGTCCGATAAAACTGACCAAGGCCCCTACCCGTGCATCCTCTCCACGTAATGTCTGAATTTCATGGCTTACATCAAACGGCTCGCGTTGCACTCTTACGCTCATATCGTATTACCCTCCAGTGACCGGAGGAAACAGGGCCACTTCATCCTGATTTTGCAATACGGTATCGGAAGAAACCAGTTGCTGGTTGACGGCCACTTTGAGGATGCGGTCATCGGACAATGCCTCGGCCCAGTTGCTACCGCGTGCACGAAGCAAGGCAACTAATTCAGCTACAGTGGTCGACCCCTTGAGCGTCACAGTCTCCGAATCACATTGAAGGGTTTCTCGCAGTCGTGCGAAATAACGCACGTGTACTGCCCTCAATCTGTCCGAGTGGCGGGATACCGCCAGATCGAAGCGACGAACGATGAATTGAGCAACCATTTCAGCATTGTTGATATCGAGACAGGGTAGCAATCCAGGCTGGTTTTCGTCCGTTACCAGAGCAATGACCCAAGGGTCATCGGCACTCAAGCGCGGCGATCCTTGTTCGCTCCGCCACACTTCGAGTTTCGGAATCGGATCATTTTTGAACCCTTCAACCAGTACCAGATCACAGGGCGATAAGCGCTCGATAAGCATATCGAGCGAAGGCTCTGGCTCTCCCCGATGCTCATGCATCAAAGCCCAGCGCTGGTCTGACGCTACCATGACTTCAGAGGCGCCGGCTTGTCGATGCCTCCAGGAGTCCTTTCCTGGGACATCAATATCAAAATGATGATGCGCGTGCTTGATTAGTGACACTTTCAGGCCCCAAGAAACAAGCAACGCGATGACCTGCTCGATCAGGGTCGTTTTTCCAGATCCGGAATATCCGGCAAATCCTAACACGGGGCTCATAAGGATTCCTGTTTCTGATCGGGTCCGTCGCTCTCCTCGGAGAGCATGTGTACTGCACCCAGGTCAGCGGATTCAAGTAGGGTATCCTGAGCCATTGTTTGCAAATCGACCCGATGGATTTGTCCAAACCGGCGAGAAATTTTCTGGCTTGAAACATGCACATCATCGACATCATTGGATGCCTGTTTGATATGAGTTGCCAACTTCTTCATGCGCTCCTCAAATCGGCCGAAGTCGACGGCAAGAACACTCAATGCTTCCTGAATGATATGAATCTGCTTGCGGGTTTCCACATTTTTAAGAACCGTATGAACGGTATTCAAAATAGCCATGAGCGTAGTAGGCGAAACAATCCATACATGCCGCTTCATGGCGTATTCCACCACATCGGGGTGGTTACCGTGGATTTCTGCAAAAATTGCTTCTGCTGGAACAAATAGGAGAGCGCCGTCACTGGTCTCGCCCGGAATGATGTACTTCTCCGCTATTGCATCCACGTGGGACTTAACATCGCTGCGAAACTGCCGCAAGGCGTTATCTCGCTCCGCAGGATGCTGGTCTGACTGAACCAAACGTGCATAGTTTTCCAGAGGGAATTTGGAATCCACCCCGATACTACCTGTTGGATCGGGCAAGCGCAGCAGACAATCCACACGTACCCCAGTAGAGAGGACGCACTGAAATTGATAGGCAATGGGCGGAAGAATATTGCGAACGATGTCTTCCAACTGGACCTCGCCGATGGCACCTCGAGCCCGTTTGTCACCGAGAAGGCTTTGCAGGCTGACCACATTGGTAGCAAGCCCATCAATCTTTTTCTGGGCTTCATCGATGGTAGACAAACGTTGCATGACGGAGATGAAAGTTTCGTTGGTTTTCTTGAATCCTTCGTCCAGACGTTCCGTGACTTTCCCCGAGATTTGGTCTAGCCGTTCGTCCACACGACGCAGCAGGGATTCACTTTTTTCCACCAAACGTTCCAGCATGTCTACCCTGAGTTTCTCGATCTGCTCGCGCGTTAGCGTAAGGTCGCGCGTCACAGCTTCGCGTAGCCGGTCGGCCGCCTCTGACTGGTTGTTGGACAAGCGGTCCCCCTGACGCACCATGCCACCCTGCAAATCATTCTGCAACTCGCGATGATGCGTATCCAGAAGGCTCGTCAAGTTGGGAGACTCTTCTCCCATGCGTTGCCCCAACTGATCCAGACGACGGTGCAGGGCATAGAGCCCCCAAGCCAATGCCAAAACAATAAATACAATCAGAATAAGTTCAGGCAGCATCAGCATCCGCTATCTCAAACGAGTGATACCAATTCACGCGCCGCACGCTTGCGGTCATGCTCCAGGAGATGCCGTTTGCGAATGCGGATAATTTTAGGGGTAATCTCAACCAGTTCATCGTCATTGATGAATTCGATGGCAGACTCCAGGGTTAAAGCGACAGGTGGCGTCAGTGCAACGGCTTCATCCTTGCCAGAGGCCCGCACATTGGTTAGCTGTTTGCCCTTGATTGGATTGACCACCAGATCATTATCTCGACTGTGAATTCCGATGATCATGCCCTCATAGACCCGATCGCCCGGAACAACAAACATGCGCCCGCGCTCCTGCAATTTCCATAGTGCGTAGGCCACGGCTTCACCCATTTCCGCCGAGACCAGTACACCATTGCGGCGCGAAGCGATTTCAGGTTTCATGGGAGCATAATCATCAAACACATGGCTCATCAACCCGGTTCCTCGGGTCAGTGTCAGAAATTCGGATTGAAACCCGATCAAGCCACGCGCAGGAATTCGGTAGTCCAGGCGAACCCGTCCCCGGCTGTCCGACTGCATATCCTGCAGATCACCACGACGCTCTCCCAAAGCCTGCATTACCGGGCCCTGATGAGCTTCATCAACGTCTACGGTCAACATTTCGAAAGGTTCACATTTCTGACCATTGATCTCCTTGATCAGCACTCTCGGGCGGGAAACCGCCAGCTCATAGCCTTCGCGCCTCATGTTCTCCAAGAGAATAGTAAGATGCAGTTCGCCTCGACCGGAAACCAGAAAAACATCCGTATCACCGGTCTCCTGTACGCGAAGGGCCACATTGCTCATCAATTCGCGATCCAGCCGTTCGCGTAATTGGCGACTGGTGACAAACTTTCCCACCTGGCCGGCAAATGGAGAGGTATTGACCTGAAAATTCATGGTCAAGGTGGGCTCGTCTACTGCCAGCATGGGAAGCGCCTCAGGGCGGTCAGGGTCGGCAATGGTCACACCTATGCCAATGTCTTCGATACCGTTGATAAGTACGATATCTCCTGCTTCTGCGCTTTCAAACTGAACCCGCTCCAGACCTTTAAAGCCCAATACCTGATTAACCCGGGCTTTCTTTGCTGGGCTACCCGGGCCACGCAAAACGGCCACTTCCTGCCCGGGACGGATGCGTCCTCGATGAATACGGCCAATACCAATGCGTCCTACAAAGCTGGAATAATCGAGAGTGATGATTTGCAGTTGAAGCGGGCCTTCAGGATCGCCCGCCCGTTCTGGTACATATTTGACGATGGTTTCAAAAAGGGGGCGCAGATTTTCGCCGGGAAGCTCCGGATCGAGGGAAGCGTAGCCCAGTAAAGCGGAAGCATACACGACGGGAAAGTCCAGCTGTGCCTCGGTAGCACCCAGTTTGTCAAACAAATCAAATGTGTGGTTCACCACCCAATCCGGGCGGGCGCCGGGCCGATCGATTTTATTCACCACCACAATGGGTTTGAGACCCAACGCCAACGCCTTGCGTGTGACAAAACGGGTCTGCGGCATTGGTCCTTCCACCGCATCGACTAGCAACAGGACACCATCCACCATGGACAGCACACGCTCGACTTCGCCGCCGAAATCCGCATGCCCTGGCGTATCCACGATATTGATATGGGTGCCTTCATAATTGACAGCACAGTTCTTGGCCAGGATGGTTATCCCACGTTCCTTTTCGAGCTCATTGCTATCCATCACCCGTTCGGTCACATGCTGATGTGCCGCAAAGGTGCCGGATTGCTGCAACAGCTTGTCGACCAAGGTCGTTTTGCCGTGATCGACGTGGGCGATGATTGCAATGTTGCGAAGCTGGCGGGCCATGGATTTCAACCGGGTTAGATTCAAGCTCCCCATTCTATCATGCCGGAGGGGTTGCTTCGACTCTAAAAATTGGCGATAGTCACGGGATGAAACAGCTTGCTTTAAAAATTGACGTAGATACGCTACGCGTCACCCAGGACGGCGTTCCGCGCCTGCAAACACTGCTTCAGTCACACCGGGCCAATGCCACTTTTCTATTCAGTTTAGGGCCTGACCATACGGGCCGCGCCATCAAGCGTGTGTTTCGAAAAGGCTTTTTGGGCAAGGTTCAGCGCACCTCGGTGCTGGAACATTATGGATTGAAGACGTTACTCTATGGCACCCTGCTGCCAGGTCCTGATATCGGCCTGCGTTCTGCTGAGGTAATGCGTGCTGTCCAGAAGGCGGGTTTTGAGGTGGGAATTCATACCTGGGACCATATCGCCTGGCAAGATGGCGTTTCTCAAGCCTCCCCTCGTTGGACCGAGGCACAGATGGTTAAGGCCGAGCAACGATTTTTGGAGATCTTTGGCGTCCCCGCCCAGGTTCATGGCGCGGCAGGCTGGCAGATGAATGACCATGCATTCATGCATCTCGACCGGGTCGGGATCCGATGGTCATCGGACTGTCGCGGTACCCATCCATTCATTCCAGTAATTGCAGATCAACCGATGAATTGTCCACAATTCCCCACAACCCTGCCGACACTGGATGAACTGATTGGCCTTGATGGGTTAAACGCTAACTCGGTCGTCAGTGCTCTGTTGCATAGAACCGAAAGCGTGCTGTTTACCGGTCACGTCTTTACGTTGCACGCCGAACTCGAAGGCATGCGTCTGTTGCCCGTGCTGGAGCAGCTTTTGCAGGGTTGGCGACGCCAGGGTTACCGTCTGGTGTCGCTTGGAGAAATGGCATGTGTGCTTGACCCGCTAACCTTACCTCGCTGTTTGGTTGAGCAGGGAGTGGTTCCAGGCCGTTCGGGTACCATGACTTTACAAGGGTCCCAAATTTCAACGCTTTCTTAATACTACGCAGGAACCGAATCATGCAATTAATGGAACTTGTCCCGGATTTTGAATTACCCGCCACCGGATCACAGCGCTTTCGATTGACGGCCTTGCACGGCGCACCGCTGGTCCTCTATTTCTACCCTAAAGATGCCACTCCTGGTTGCACTGACGAAGGGCTGCAGTTTAAGGCGTTATATAAACAATTTTGCCATCTTAAGTGCACAATCCTCGGTATATCACGCGACAGTATCGCTTCGCACGAACGGTTCAAGGGAAAAATGGAGTTCCCTTTTGAGCTCTTGAGCGATGAGGAGGAAAAAGCCTGCACTTTGTTTGGCGTGATGAAACAGAAAAACATGTACGGCAAACAGGTCCGTGGCATTGAACGCAGTACTTTTGTCATCGATACTGTTGGCCGCTTGCGGCGTGAATGGCGCGGTGTTTCCGTGCCTGGCCATGCGCAGGAAGTACTCGACTTCGTCAAGTCACTTTGATACTGTGACCCTTAAGTTCAACTCGGAATCACTCCTAAATGGCTCGTAAATCTGCCGAATTGCCCAAGCTTTTCGTTCTTGATACCAACGTTCTGCTCCATGACCCCACCAGTCTGTTTCAATTTGAGGAACATGACGTCTATTTGCCCATGGTCACGATTGAAGAGCTCGACAACAACAAGAAAGGTGTGACCGAAGTGGCGCGCAATGCACGCCAAGTAAGTCGGTTTTTGGATGAAATCATCAGCCGGGCAAAAAAGAGTGATATCAGTGGGGGCATTCCCCTGGCGCGAGAACACGACAAAACCCACTCAGGTACCATGTTTTTGCAAACGCTCAATGGGTCGGCCATCCCCAATTCACTTGCGGGCGACAAGGCTGACAATCAGATTCTGGGTGTAGCCCTCGAACTCAAGCGCGCCCATACTACCCGTGCCGTAATTCTGGTCAGCAAAGACATCAACATGCGCATCAAGGCACGCGCCTTGGGGGTTGATGCGGAAGACTACTTCAACGATAAAGTCCTGGAGGACACGGACCTTCTCTACACGGGCACCCGTGAACTTCCTTCTGATTTCTGGGAGTCTCATGGCAAAGACATGCAATCCTGGCAGGAGCATGGGCGCACCCTGTACCGGGTCAAGGGGCCGCTGGTACCCGGATTCCTGCTCAACGAATTTGTCTACCAGGATCACGATAACAAGCCATTTTATGCTGTAGTCAAAGAGCGCGATGGGCAGACGGCGGTTTTGCAAACCATTCGTGATTACGCTTCTCACCGCAACAATACCTGGGGCATCGTAGCGGCAAATCGAGAACAAAATTTTGCACTCAACCTGTTGATGGATCCCAATCTGGATTTCATTACCCTGTTGGGTCAAGCGGGAACCGGCAAAACCCTTTTAACCCTTGCGGCCGGACTGATGCAGACTCTGGAACACAAAACCTATTCCGAGATAATTATGACCCGTGTTACCGTGCCAGTCGGTGAAGACATCGGGTTTTTGCCTGGTACCGAAGAAGAGAAAATGACGCCCTGGATGGGCGCGCTCGAAGACAATCTGGACGTACTCAACAAGAGTGATGATGAAGCTGGCGACTGGGGTCGGGCTGCAACCCGCGATCTGATTCGCTCCCGCATCAAGATTAAATCACTAAACTTCATGCGTGGCCGCACCTTTCTCAATAAGTATCTGATTATTGACGAGGCGCAAAATCTGACTCCTAAGCAGATGAAAACCCTCATAACGCGCGCAGGCCCTGGTACTAAAGTAGTGTGCCTGGGCAACATTGCCCAGATCGACACACCCTACCTCACCGAAGGCAGTTCCGGACTGACCTACGTGGTGGATCGGTTCAAGGGCTGGCGTCATAGCGGTCATGTCACACTGCAGCGTGGAGAACGCTCCCGTCTGGCAGATTACGCGGCTGAAGTGTTATAAGCCAGATTCCGATGCCACTCGGTTTTTATACCATACTGCTGGCACAGTTTCTCTCGGCGTTAGCTGACAATTCATTGTTGTTTGCTGCCATCGCCCTGCTCAAGGAACTGGCTGCACCCCCAGAATATGTCCCCATCCTGCAGCAATTCTTTGTGGTGTCCTATATCGTGCTGGCCCCATTTGTGGGCGCATTCTCCGATGCATTGCCCAAAGGGCGAGTCATGTTTATCAGCAATCTCATCAAACTGGCCGGGTGCCTCGCCATGCTGGGTGGAATCAACCCTCTCTTTGCCTATGCGCTCGTCGGACTGGGTGCAGCAGCTTATTCTCCTGCCAAGTATGGAATTCTCACAGAATATTTGCCTTCAAGCCAGTTGGTCCTGGCCAATAGCTGGATGGAGGGATTGACGGTACTGGCCATTATTTTGGGTGCCGTCGCGGGGGGGGTGTTGCTTATACCCGATTTGAACTTGTATTTCTTGTTAAGAAGTGGCTTGGTCTCCTTGGGTCTCCACTCGCTCTCCTCTCCCCAGTTTGCCATCCTCATTATTCTTCTGTTGTACGTGGCCGCCGCAGCCGTCAACCTGTACATCCCCAAAGTCCATCGCGATCACGGGCTACCACGTAAAAACCCCTGGTATGTCATCAAAGATTTTGCCGTTTCCTTCATGATGCTGTGGCGCGATCCGCTCGGTAAAGTATCCCTGGCAGTAACTACCCTCTTCTGGGGGGTTGGGTCGACTCTGCGCCTGATTGTACTGGTCTGGGCAACCCTGCAGCTCAACTTTGACCTGGAAGAATCCACGCAGCTCACCGCAGTCTCTGCGGTGGGGATTGCTTTAGGTTCCGTCGCTGCAGCCAAATGGGTGCGCCTTGAAAACTCGCTCAAGGTGTTGCCTGTAGGCATTGCGATGGGTGGCGCCATTCTGGGTATGTTGTTTGTCCACCAATGGCATGTGGCGGTGATCTTGCTGATCACTGCCGGTGCGATGGGCGGTTTTTTTGTGGTTCCCATGAATGCATTATTGCAACATCGCGGGCACCAGATGATGGGTGCCGGGCACAGCATTGCCGTGCAAAATTTCAATGAGAACATCAGCATTTTGGCCATGCTGGGGGCCTATGCCCTGGTCATTCGCGCCGATATTCCGATCCGAACCATGATGCAGAACATCGGTATCGAGTCACTGAAGGGACGTCCGCTGGTCCCTACCGAGGCTGCGTTTTATGCCAGCGTTATCTTGCTTGGTTTGTTCATCAGCGGCCTCATGCTGGTGCTTTATCGGCGTTATCGCCACGTGGAGTACACTGACTGACCATTATCTGTCGCGCTCGACACAAGTCTTCCCAAGCTCTGGCCTTGTCGGATGGGGTACGCAACAAATAAGCAGGATGCCACGTGACAACCAGCGGAATATCCCCATAAAAATGCTGGTGGAGCCGCAAGGCGCCCAGCGTCCCGCTGGTTTTCAGAAGCGCATGTGCGGCGACCTTCCCGAGGGCTACGATGATCTTGGGTTGTATCATGACAATTTGCCTGTGCAAGTACGGCAGGCAGGCGTTGCATTCCGCGTCTGTCGGAGTCCGGTTTTGCGGTGGACGGCACTTGACCACGTTGGCGATGTACACGTCTTGATCCCGTTTTAATCCAAGGCCGAGCAACATCTGATCCAGCAATCGACCGGCAGAGCCTACGAAGGGTTCGCCGCGTTGATCCTCTTCCGCCCCTGGGCCCTCCCCGACAAAAAGCCAACGCGCACGCTCGTCTCCAACGCCAAAAACGGTCTGACGCCTTCCTTGATGAAGCGGGCAACGCTGACAATCCTTAACCAGTTGACGCAACACCGCCCAGTCTGCCCCAGCAGGAATGGGCTCACGCGTTGGTGCGCGTGCTACCCAATGAGGCCAAAGCCCAAGCTCACGCCAATGCGCCTCCTTGAAGTTCACAAGAAACTCCGCATCACGATTGCGTCTTCTCGGCCATGGAAAGAAGGATAGTATTGCTGACTAACCCCAATCGGCTTGAAACCAGAATTACGATAAAGTGCCAGCGCACGCGTATTGCCATGCCGTACTTCAAGCAACAATTGAGTACATCCCAGCGCGCGCGCGCGATCTTTGACCGCCTCAAGTAGCAGCCGGCCCCACCCACGTCCCTGGAAACCGGGGTCAATGGTCAAATTAAGCAGATGCATTTCGTCCAGCACGCACATTAGAAAAGCATACCCCACCAGCTCTCCCTCCAAACGGCAGGCCATGCCGATATGTCCATTTTGCAAAGATTCATTCAAGTTGCCTCGAGTCCAGGGAACGGCATAAGCACGATGCTCCATGGCCAGCAATGCATCGAGATCATCTTGTGACAACTCGGAGATTGATGGAATTTTGAGTGCGTTAATATTCATCAAGAGGTACGTTCAGCGCGAGTCAACGCCACCTTGTCACGCAAATAAAGTGGCACGGCTTGCTCAGGCGGAACTGTCTGATGCAACTGAAATGCCTGAACTCCCAAGGTGGCGACATGTATGGCATCCGGAAATTGGCCACGCAGTACCGGAAGCAGTTGCCCCGGCCAGGCTTTGGCCAACGCCACCTCACACGCCTCTGCACCGCTGCCCACGGGCAGCCAAAGGCCTTCGGGCAACGCCGGCACACTATCCGGATCGCATAGACAGGGTGCGGCCCGAGTAACCCATCTCCCGGCAACAATCTCATAAGCGGCCAGATAAATCTGGTTCATGCGCGCATCCAGCGTAGCCACAACCCTCTCATGGCCTGATTTTTCAGCCAAAGCAAGCAATGTCGAGACAGGAACAACCGGAATTCCAAGGCCCAGCGCCAAACCTTGCGCTACGCCACAGGCCATGCGCAAGCCCGTAAACGCGCCAGGACCTACTCCAAAAGCAATGGTATCCAGGTTTTCCATGTCAAATTCTGAGCTGGATAACAGCTTTTGCACCATAGGCAACAGGGTTTCGGAATGGGCTTGGTGTCCCGGCCCCTGCAGGCTGGTGAGGGCACCATCACGCCACAAAGCCACGGAACAGCGTTCTGTGGCAGATTCCAGTGCTAGCAGATTCAACTTCTTGCTCCATATCTTGCAATATCCTGCCTGGAGCGGCAGGATATTAAGAGGGATGATACATCTGTATGGCTTGTTCCGGGCTGGTTCAGATCAGCTAAACTGTTCCTGGATGAGTTCCAATCGTTACAAATTGACACCGCTGAACCGGCGAACCCAGTTAACATCGACACGATGGAAAAACGACCCCAAAAAATACTGGTTCTAGACGACGACATGCGTCTTCGGGAACTCCTCAAACGCTATCTGACGGAGCAGGGATTTACCGTTGATGCAGTCCCAGACGCCGCCGCACTGGGCCGTCTGATGGCTCGTGAGCGCTTCGATCTCCTAGTGCTCGACCTCATGCTGCCCGGTGAGGATGGATTAAGCATCTGCCGCCGCATCCGTGCCAGTTCGAACAATATTCCAATTGTCATGCTTACGGCCATGGGGGACGATGTGGATCGGATCATGGGGCTTGAAATGGGGGCCGACGACTACATCTCAAAACCTTTCAACCCGCGAGAATTGCTGGCCCGGATTCATGCGGTATTGCGGCGCCAGCCCGCATCCACACTCCCTGGCGCGCCAGGCACCCTGAATGACGGTCAAACCACGATTCGATTTGGCCCCTTTGAATTCAATTTGGCTAACCGCACTCTGGCCAAAAACTCGATCCCGATCAATTTGACCAGTGGCGAATATGCCCTGCTACGCGTCCTGGCCAGTCATCCAAGGGATCCGCTGTCCCGCGAAAAGCTCATGGACATGGCCCGAGGACGGGAACATGAGGTCTTCGATCGCAGCATTGACGTCCAGATTTCAAGACTGCGGCGCCTGATCGAAGAAGATTCGGGAAAACCGCGCTACATCCAGACCATTTGGGGGTTTGGCTACGTGTTCGTCCCTGACGACACTCCATGACCCTTTTTCCTCGTTCACTGCTTGGTCGTACAGTTCTTGTCATCATCCTGACGGTCATCCTGACTCAACTGGCAACCACTTTCGTAATCCGCCAGTTTTATGTCAGACCCTTGCTAGAACGCGCACTGGATGACCGGGCCAATCATATTCAAACCATCGTAGCCACTCTGGCATTGCTCTCTGATGAACAACGTGCGCTGTTCATCAGAGATTTTGTGGATAGTGAAGGAGCCAAGATCCTGCCTGCTCTACCCAATGCCCAAGCAGGAAGTCCTCCCGACCCTGACAGCCGCTTATCCCACCTGGAAGAACGACTGCGCAGGCTGATCTCGCCGGCTTCACAAATCCTGGTTTCGGATCGTAGCGACGCGCCGGAAATCTGGATTTCCCTCGAAACACCCAATCGAGAATACTGGTATGCCACGCAACGGCAACGGTTTGACTCAGGCTTCCCGGTCAAGTGGGGCATCATGCTGGTGTTAGTGATCTTTGTCTCGGTGGTAGTGGTGTACTGGGGCGTTCGACGCATCAACAAACCACTGCGCGCACTGACACGAGCGGCCCACAGCATTGCAGAAGGACAGACTCCTGCCTTGGTTGCTGAATCAGGAGGGCCAAAGGAAATCCGCTCGCTAAGCCTTGCTTTCAACACGATGCAGAAAGCATTACGCGAGTTTGAGTCCAACCGTACCATCATGCTAGCGGGAGTCTCGCATGATTTGCGCACTCCATTATCACGACTACGTTTGGCGCTTGAAATGTTGCCACCTCCGGATTCCATAACCTTGGAGCCCATGGTGCAGGATCTGGAAGAGATTGACCGGATCATCAACCAGTTTCTTGATTTTGCCCGTGACAACCCCCACCACTGGCTCAATTTTGGCAACGTCAATGAAGTGGTTCGGGTCAACCAGGAACGATTCCTGGCCAGAAACTATCCCGTCACTTTCGAACTACGGGACACTCCGGATATTCTCATTAACGAGCGGGCCATCGAGCGGGTTGTGACCAACCTGGTGGAAAATGCCTTGCGGTATGGTGCACCACCCATCACCATTCGTACCGAAACTTTTCCGGATCATGTTCGGCTATCCGTCCTGGATCGTGGGGAAGGCATCCCTCCCCACGAAGTCATGCGCCTGATTCAGCCATTTACCCGCAGGGAGTCATCCCGCAGTGGCCACCCAGGTGCCGGCTTAGGACTGGCCATCGTGGATCGTGTCATTCGCATGCATCATGGCACTTTCAAACTGCTGCCACGTCAAGGCGGCGGACTGGAGGCGCGCATCGAATTGCCACTCTCCCCTGAAGCCCCCTCCAGAGTTGAGGCGGTTGAAGTCCCGAAAAACTCCTGAACCTCAGCCAATATTCGTGTCCGTCGCATGGGTGGCAAACTCATCCAGATTCTCCGTCCATAGGGCTTTCCCAGTAATCTCGGATCGCAGATCATCAGTAAGCCACGATCCTGTTCATCCCGAATCAATCGGCCCGCTCCTTGTTTGAGCGCAATGACCGCTCTGGGTAGTTGGTACTCCATAAACGCATTGCGTCCCTGACGATTGATCTCTTCAATACGGGCAGCCAACACTGGATCGTCCGGTGGCGAAAAGGGGAGTTTATCGATGATCACCACAGACAATGCCTCGCCTTTGACGTCTACTCCTTCCCAGAATGAACTCGAACCGAGCAGCACTCCATGCTCTGCCTGACGGAAGCGGTTGAGCAACTCTGAACGGCTGGTTTCTCCCTGGATGAACAATGGGTATGACAGCCCCAAAGTTTCAAAGCGTAACTTGAGAATTTCGTGGGCCTCCTTCAATGCGCGATGACTGGTAAAGAGTATGAACGCACGGCCAGCGCTGGCTTGCAGCACAGGCAATACAGCTTCGACGACGGCTACGGTGTAGTCCGGCGTGTTCGGTTGGGGTAACCCTTGAGGTACATACAGTAGAGATTGCGTGGCATAGTCAAAGGGACTATCCCAGGAGAGTGCCTTGATATCGGTTAGGCCCATCTCCTGTTGATAATGTTTAAAATCACCGTTAACCGAGAGAGTGGCCGAAGTAAAGATCCACGATTTTTGGGCTGCATCCCAGTGTGCCTTAAAAGTGTCTGCCAGGGACAACGGCGTAAGATTGAGGTGCAGGGACTGGCTTAAGCACTCCAGCCAGCGGATTTGATCGGAGCCTTCATCCTCTTTCTGCCAGGATCGCGCCTGTTCCAGCAAGGCTTGGGTACGTAAGGCAACCGCATGCAGACCTTCTGAACGCTCGGCCTGCTGTACCACCAGAGTATGTAATGAATCAAGCCGAGCGACCACTTGATCCAATGCTGGAACAAACCCTTCATAACGCTTCACTTGATCGTAAGCCAAACGCCCTTCCTTGAGCGGAAGAGCCAAACGCAGGTCTTTCGATGACTTTTCCAAGGCCAGTGCCGCATCGGGAATGTCCCGAAATTCAGCCGAAGCATTCAACGCTTCAGCAATGGCATCGCGCCCCAGCTCAATAAGCAGGCTGGTAGACAGCGTCCGCCCAAAGAAAACTGTCGCAGTCTCTGGCAATTGATGCGCCTCATCCAAAATGACCGTGTTTGCCTGAGGTAGCAGTTCGCCCGCTCCTTCGTCCCGCAACATTACGTCGGCAAAAAACAGGTGATGATTAACAACAACGAGATCCGCCTGTTGCGCTTCCTTGCGTGCGTTCAAGACAAAGCATTTGCCGTGGTGTGGACATTCCTGGCCCAGGCAGTTGTCGCGAGTGGAGGTCACTTGGCGCCAAATCCCGGAGTGTTCAGGAATTGTTGTGAGTTCTGCAATATCCCCGCTCGTACTGGATTCAGCAAAGGCTGCCACCTGGTGCAGGTGCACGATCTCCGCGCGTTCGCGCAGGTGCCCTTCCCGCAGCGTTTGCTCCAGATGATAATGACAGATGTAGTTGGAACGCCCTTTCAGCAAAGCCACCGTCACCGGCACCTGAAGTATCGCGCGCAAGGTTGGGATATCCCGATTAAACAATTGGTCCTGGAGTGTTTTAGTGCCCGTGGAGATGATCACCTTCCCCCCGGAAAGAAGCGCCGGAACCAGATTGGAGAAGGTCTTTCAGGTACCCGTACCAGCTTCGGCAATCAGTGATTGATTGGAATGGATGGCTGAGTGGATGGTTTGCGCAAGATCGATTTGACCAGCGCGGATGCGGTAGCCTGGTAGGGATCTGGCAAGCGGTCCTGCTTCGCCAAATACCCGAGTCATGTCATTCATCGTGTCAGTTTAACCCGTAACGACGAACGAACCAGGATTTCATCAAATGTGCGAGTGTGAGATACCCCAGCAGAATGCCAATCAAATAGGGCCAGAACTGCAGTGGCAACGGTATAAAGCCCAGCACATGGGCAAAGTAAGAATAAGGCAGCCAGATCCCAACCGTGCAGATGACGATGCTGGTCAGGACGAGTGGCAGACTTGCACGGCTTTGCACAAATGGAATGCGTCCGGTGCGGATGATATGAATGATCAGTGTCTGGGAGAGCAATGACTCCACAAACCATGCGGTTTGAAACAAGGGTGCTCCTGCCACGGTATTGGCCTTGAACAAAAAATACATGATCGCAAAAGTGGCGTAGTCAAAGATCGAACTGATGGGGCCTAACATCAGCATGAAACGCGTAATATTGGCGATATCCCAGCGCCGGGGTTTGGCAATGTATTCTTCATCCACGTGATCTGTGGGGATTGCCGTCTGGGAAAAATCATAAAGAAGATTATTGGTCAGTACCTGGATGGCCTGCATAGGGAGGAATGGCAACCAGGCGCTAGCACCCAACACGCTAAACATGTTGCCAAAATTGGAGCTGGCTCCCATTTTGATGTACTTGATAATGTTGCCAAACACTTTTCGCCCCTCGATCACCCCCTCTTCCAGCACCATCAGACTTTTTTCCAGCAAGATGATGTCAGCAGACTCCTTGGCGATGTCCACAGCAGTGTCCACGGAGATTCCTACGTCGGCAGCTTTCAATGCGGGCCCATCGTTGATGCCGTCTCCCAAAAACCCCACAACATGACCACGCAAATGCAACGCCTTGATGACGCGAGCTTTTTGGGCTGGGGAGAGCTTGGCAAAGACGACTACATTTTCTGTGGCGGTCGCAAGTTGCTCATCCGTCATGGCTTCGAGGTCTGCCCCCAATAAGATCTGGCCCACCTTGAGACCAACATCATGACAAACTTTGCGCGTCACAACTTCATTGTCACCCGTAAGGATCTTGACTGTCACACCATGCCGATGAAGTGCGGCGAGAGCTTCGCGTGCACTGTCCTTGGGCGGATCCAGAAATGCGATGTACCCCACTAACACCAGATCGGACTCGTCTTTAACGTTGTAGGTGATGGTTGTGGCAGGCGTTTCCTTGTAGGCGATAGCAATCACCCGGAACCCGTCTTCGTTGAGTTCACGCGTCACTTGAACCAACTTGTCCAGATGAGAAGGGTCAAGAGCAACTGACTGCCCGTTGACCTCAGCACGCGTACAACAGGAAAACACTTCTTCCACTGCGCCCTTACAGATTAACAGATGGCGGTTCTTTCCCTCCACCACCACAGACATCCGGCGCCTTTGAAAATCGAATGGAATCTCATCCACTTTTCGATAGTTGGCACCGGCACGCAATTGGTCATTAAGCCCGGCATATTCGAGTACGGCCACATCCAGCAGATTCTTCAAACCGGATTGATGGAAACTGTTGAGGTAAGCATATTCTAGGACATCTTCGTTTTCGTGTCCGTAGATATCCACATGCTTTTCAAGAATGATTTTGTCTTGAGTCAGCGTGCCCGTCTTGTCGGTGCACAACACATCCATGGCCCCAAAGTTTTGAATCGAATTGAGACGTTTAACGATAACTTTTTTGCGAGACATGGCAAGGGCACCTTTGCCCAGATTGACCGTCACGATCATTGGCAGCATTTCCGGGGTCAGCCCCACTGCTATGGCCATGGAAAAGAGAAATGCCTCCATCCAGTCTCCCTTAGTGAGCCCGTTAATCAGAAATACCAGTGGGGTCATCACCAAGATGAAACGAATCATCAACCAGGTGAACTGATTAATACCTCGGTCAAAACTAGTGAGCTGGCGTTCACCGCTGACCATCTGTGCCAGAGCGCCAAAATAGGTATCTGAACCGGTCAGCACAACCACCGCCGTAGCCGTGCCGCTGACCACATTGGTTCCCATGAAGCAGATGTTTCCCAATTGAAGCGGATCTTTCCCCTTTACGATTTCCAAACTCGAAAATTTTTCCACAGGAAGCGCTTCGCCTGTCAGGGAGGATTGATTGATGAAAAGGTCCTTGGCTGTAAGCAACCGCACGTCTGCTGGAATCATGTCTCCCGCTGACAACTGGATCACATCTCCAGGCACCAGGGTGTCAATAGGCACCTCCCGCCGTTGCGGACCATGGGGTGTCAGATGAATGTTGAAATAACGATTGACCTCGTCCGGTACTCCGCTCCGACGATCTTTGCGCAGGACGGTAGCAGTCGTGCTAACCATGGCGCGCAACCGTTCCGCCGCATGACTGGAACGATATTCCTGTACGAAAGTCAGGGTAACGCTAAGCGCCACCATGATGGCAATAATCGTGGCTGCCTCGGTATCCCCCAGATAGAACGACAGGGCAGACAAGGTCAACAACAGGATATTAAGCGGATTCTTGAAATAGAACAGCAGTTGCCATACAGGATTTCTGTGCTTTTCATGCACGATGGCATTGGGGCCGTAGATCAGCAGACGATCTTCTGATTCCCGATCGAGCAATCCATCAGGAGAACTATCCATGCGTCGCAAAGCAATTTCCGCATCCGAGCTGGAAACTTCGAGGAGCAAACTGGAAACTTTAGCGTTGACAGCCTCAGACAGTGGGCGACGGCTGGCTAGCCGGGTGATGAATTCGGTGATATACGCCATAAAACCTCAATTCCGGAATCCCGGAACTGAGTCACTAGACGATTACAGCGTCATGACAATGGAATTCCGAGCTGACCAGTAGTATTAGAACTGCGTTGACTGGAACAATCCAAGATGGATCACCCTCGAGTGCTGTAAAGACCGCAATTTTCCGCCTGGCCAGCCCGCCCTGTCAACCCAAAATCCACCCGATCATGCAGAAAAACTGATTTTTCCGCCGGACAGCACGACCCGAACCGTGTCTTTGGGTTTGAAGTGCCCCTGCAGAATCTGCTTGGCCAATGGATTTTCAATTTCTGCCTGAATGGCGCGCTTGAGGGGACGCGCACCATAAACCGGATCAAAACCGGTATCGGCCAACTTGGCCAGCGCATCATCGGAAACTTCCAGCCCCAAATCCATCTTTTCCAGTCGAGCTTTAAGGTACTGCAACTGGATACGTGCAATAGCCTTGACCTGATGGGTACCCAACGCATGAAACACCACAATTTCGTCAATTCGATTGACGAATTCCGGGCGAAAATGGGTTTTGACTTCAGCCATCACGGCCAGCTTGATGACAGCGTAATCATCACCTGACATCTGTTGAATCATCTGGGAACCCAGATTGGAAGTCATTACGATCACCGTATTCTTGAAATCCACCGTACGTCCTTGACCGTCCGTCATGCGACCGTCATCCAGAACCTGCAGCAACACATTGAACACATCGGGATGTGCCTTTTCCACCTCATCCAGAAGAATCACAGCGTAGGGTTTGCGACGCACCGCTTCGGTGAGATAACCCCCTTCCTCATAGCCCACATATCCTGGAGGAGCTCCAATAAGGCGCGCTACAGAGTGTTTTTCCATGAATTCAGACATGTCGATGCGAATCAAATGTTCCTCGGAGTCGAATAAAAACCCTGCAAGCGCTTTGCACAGCTCGGTTTTTCCCACACCGGTAGGTCCTAGAAAGAGGAATGACCCGTAGGGCTTACTTGAATCGCTCAACCCCGACCGTGAGCGGCGAATCGCATCCGACACCAGACGAACTGCTTCATCCTGACCCACCACACGCTGATGCAATTGGTCTTCCATATGCAATAGTTTCTCGCGTTCACCTTCCATCATTTTGGACACAGGGATACCAGTTGCGCGGGAAACCACCTCGGCAATTTCCTCGGCACCCACCTGGGTTCGCAACAGACGATTTGGCATGGTTGAGGGCGCTTGTTGATCGCTTTGTCTCAATTGGGCTTCGAGTTGTGGAATCCGCCCGTACTTCAGCTCGGAGGCCTTCTGCAAATCTCCCTTGCGCTGAGCAAATTCCATATCGGCCTTAACCCGGTCCAACTCCTCCTTAACATGCTGTGTTCCCTGAACCTCGGCCTTTTCAGCCTTCCATATTTCTTCCAGGTCAGCATATTCCACCTCCAGTTTTTGAATTTCCTCTTCCAG
>DAIDTL010000005.1 GCA_027457225.1 Ferrovaceae bacterium | reverse complement strand
CCCCAGTTACGTGCTGGGTGGGCGTGCCATGCAAATCGTTCATACGTCGGCAGATCTTGAAAAATATCTGCGCGATGTTGTCACGGATACCGATGGCATGACAGGCGTCGCCGTGACCCGCGACGCACCCATCCTGCTGGACCGTTTTCTCAACGATGCCATTGAAGTCGATGTGGATGCGGTCTCCGATGGCCACCAGGTGGTGATCGGCGGCATCATGGAGCATATCGAGCAGGCGGGCGTCCATTCTGGCGATTCGGCCTGTTCACTGCCCCCCTTCAGCCTGTCTGCCGCACTTCAGGATGAGTTGCGTCGTCAGACCGTGATGATGGCCCGCGAGCTGGGTGTCGTGGGGCTGATGAATGTGCAGTTTGCCATTCAGGGCGAGACGGTCTATGTCCTGGAGGTTAATCCGCGCGCGTCGCGTACGGTGCCCTACGTGGCTAAGGCCACCGGTCGGCAGCTTGCCAAAATCGCGGCGCGCTGCATGGTAGGACAGTCGCTTGCGGCGCAGGGCGTGACTTCCGAAATTGTCCCGCCGCACTATTCCGTGAAGGAAGCTGTGTTTCCCTTCATCAAATTTCCTGGGGTCGATCCCATTCTTGGGCCCGAGATGAAGTCCACGGGAGAAGTGATGGGTGTGGGTGCGACTTTTGCCGAGGCCTTTGTAAAGTCTCAACTGGCCGCCGGAGTGAAGTTGCCCACCGGTGGCAAGGTCTTCATTAGTGTCCGAAACGCCGACAAGCCACCCATTGTGGAAATTGCCCGCAGCCTCTCAGCCATGGGTTTTACCCTGGTCGCCACGCGAGGCACCTGTGCCGCACTCAAAGCGGCCGGGCTCCAGGCGACCCAGGTCAACAAGGTCGCGGAAGGCCGTCCACACATCGTGGACATGGTCAAAAACCGGGAAATCAGTCTTATCATCAACACGGTTGAGGAACAGTCGCGCGCGGTCCAGGACTCCTGGTCCATCCGCAATGCGGCGCTGCAAGGGCGGGTGACCTACTACACCACGGTGGCGGGTGCGCGCGCTGCCTGTCTGGGAATGCAATTGACGCAACGCCTGGACATCTACGATCTTCAAACGCTACAAGGGCAAATACAACGGGCAGGAGTAGAGGGATGAACAAAGTTCCATTGACGGTCATCGGGGCCGAGAAGCTGCGTGCTGAACTGCACAACCTCAAGCATGTACAGCGACCATTGGTCATTCAGGCCATCAGCGAGGCCCGTGCACAAGGTGACCTTTCCGAAAATGCTGAATATGATGCTGCCAAGGAACGCCAGTCTTTTATAGAAGGACGGATTGCCGAACTGGAGTCCAAATTGGGGAATGCCCAGATCATCGACCCTAACTCGCTGGATCCCGATGGTCGTTGCGTCTTCGCTTCCACTGTCCAACTGGAAGATGTGGAATCGGGGGAGGTGTTCACTTACCAAATCGTGGGGGATGACGAGGCAGACATCAAGGCAGGAAAAATTTCCATCAGCTCACCCATTGCCCGTTCCCTGATCGGGAAATTTGCGGGGGATGTGGCTGAAGTGAATGCACCGGGGGGGGGCAGAGAATATGAAATCCTCGATGTTAGATACGGCTAAGCCGGCCTTACCCGATTCTGGTCAAGCGCTGTCCTTGTCGCCGGTACAACGGAGTGCCTTGCGTGCCCGGGCTCATGCGCTCCATCCGGTGGTCATGATGGGACATGGGGGGTTGTCGGATGCAGTGTTGCTGGAAATTGAATGCGCCCTCAAGGCACATGAACTTATCAAGATCAAAGTGAGCACCGGCGACCGGGCAATGCGTACGATGGTCCAGGAAACAATCTGCCAGCGTTTGTCGGCCGCGCCAGTACAGCAAATCGGCAAGATTTTGGTCCTCTATCGGCCGCGATGAAACCTACCCGAACCAGTAAGGCCTGGATGCGGGAACACGTTAACGACCCATTCGTCAAAAAAGCCCGCCTCGAGGGATATCGGTCGCGCGCTTCCTACAAGTTAATGGAGATCGATGATCGCGATCGGTTGCTGCAGCCCGGCCTGCAGGTGGTGGATCTGGGTGCGGCACCAGGCGGATGGTCGCAGGTGGCGCGAAACCGCATGGGATCGCGCGGGCAGGTCTGGGCCATTGACGTGTTGTCCATGGTGCCCATCGAAGGGGTAAATTTTATTCAGGGCGACTTTAATGATGTCGCAGTGAGCCGTTCCCTGGCTCAAGCATTACCCAAAGCAGGGGTAGATCTTGTTTTATCGGATTTAGCCCCCAATGTAAGCGGGGTGGCCTTGTACGATCAGGCTCGCGCAACCGATCTCTGGGAAGCGGCGCTGGAGTTTTCTGCTAATACATTGAAACAAAACGGGAAATTCCTTGTCAAAGCGTTTCATGGGGCTGATTTTGAAGCCTTTGTCGTGCTCATGAGGTCGGTTTTTGATTCAGTGTCCACTCGGAAGCCTGCCGCTTCGCGGGACCGTAGCTCGGAAGTCTATCTGTTGGGTAAAACACTCAAGCCTGGGGCGCAAGAGGTGTTGCGGCAACACTTTCACCCTGAATGAGGGCTGCTTTTAGGATTACAATGAACCCATGGGGCTGGAGCGCCCGTGAGTATGGCATGATCGCTTGGAGGGATTCGTCTTGAACAGTATCTTCAAAAACATTCTGGCCTGGTTGTTTGTGGGCGTGGTGCTGATGTTGCTGGTCGGCCAGTTTCAAGGGCGACAGCCCACCACCGATGTACTGACTTATTCCTCTTTCATTGATGAGATGAAGGCGGGTCATGTAGCCAAGGTGGTTATTGACGGGCGCGCCTTGCGTGGCGAAAAGACCGATGGCAAAACCTTCACCTCCTACGCACCCTCCGATCCCTGGCTGGTGAGCGATCTGCTCAAGTACGGCGTAGCCATCTCAGCCAAGCCGGAAGAAGAGCCTTCCATTTTCATGAGCCTGCTCATGTCCTGGTTTCCGATGCTGTTACTCATCGGTGTCTGGATCTTTTTCATGCGCCAGATGCAGGGAGGGGGTCGCGGAGGCGCGTTCTCCTTCGGCAAAAGCCGGGCACGTATGCTCGACGAGAATACCAACCCGGTCACTTTTGCCGATGTGGCAGGGGTGGACGAAGCCAAGGAAGAAGTAGCCGAACTGGGGGAGTTTCTGCGCGATCCCAGCAAGTTCCAGAAGCTGGGGGGACGTATTCCACGCGGCGTATTGATGGTGGGCAGCCCGGGAACCGGTAAAACCCTGTTGGCCCGTGCCATTGCAGGCGAAGCCAAGGTGCCCTTCTTCAGTATTTCGGGTTCTGATTTTGTCGAAATGTTTGTGGGTGTGGGTGCCGCCCGCGTACGTGATATGTTCGAACAAGCCAAAAAGAGTGCGCCGTGTATCGTCTTTATTGATGAAATCGATGCCGTGGGTCGGCAGCGCGGCGCCGGACTGGGGGGCGGCAATGACGAACGCGAGCAGACCCTCAACCAGTTGCTGGTAGAAATGGATGGTTTTGAAGGCACAGTCGGGGTCATCGTCATTGCAGCAACCAACCGTCCGGATGTGCTGGATCCGGCACTGATGCGCCCTGGCCGGTTTGACCGGCAGGTGGTGGTGCCTTTGCCCGATATTCGCGGACGCGAACAGATTCTTCTGGTGCACATGCGCAAGGTCCCGATTGCACCGGACGTGCGCGGCGATATCATAGCGCGCGGTACTCCCGGATTTTCAGGGGCTGATCTCGCCAATCTGGTCAATGAAGCAGCGCTGTTTGCCGCGCGCAGCAACAAGCGACTGGTGGACATGGAAGACTTCGAACGGGCCAAGGACAAGATCATTATGGGAGCAGAGCGTCGTTCCATGGTGATGCCGGAACAGGAACGCCGCAACACTGCCTATCACGAGTCGGGCCATGCTGTCGTGGCGCGTCTCCTGGATCGTACTGACCCGGTCCACAAAGTCACCATCATTCCCCGGGGACGCGCACTGGGCGTCACGATGCAACTGCCTACGGAAGACCGGTACAGCATGAACCGTGAACAGATCCTGCAAAACATTTCTGTCATGTTTGGTGGGCGTATCGCAGAAGAAGTATTCATGAACCAGATGACCACTGGCGCCAGCAACGATTTCGAGCGTGCCACGGAAATGGCGCGTCGTATGGTGACCCAATGGGGCATGTCGGATTCGCTGGGACCCGTGGTGTATGGGGAGAATGATGAGGAAGTTTTTCTGGGACGCTCCATTACAACCCACAAGAATGTCTCCGAAGCCACCATGCAGAAAGTGGACGGTGAAATCCGTCGCATCATCGATGAACAGTACGGATTGGCGCGCCGCCTGATCGAAGCCAATCGGGACAAGATCGAAGCCATGGCTAATGCCTTGCTGGAATGGGAAACGCTTGACTCCGAGCAAATCGAAGACATTATGGAAGGCCGTCCGCCCAGACCGCCTAAACCCACCACCGTGCCCACCCCTAATGTGCCACCACCTGCGGCGTCAGGGACCACGACTGGGGCGCCTGGATCTGCGCGACCAGCGCAGGAAACCTGATTCAGGCATCCCGGGGCAACCCGGGATTTTTACAGGTGCATCAAGATGGCTGATCTGCATTGTGGGCGCTACCGACTGCCTTTGGAGCGTCCGCTCATCATGGGCATTCTCAATGTCACGCCGGACTCCTTTTCCGATGGGGGGCTGTTTACCGAAGTAGACCGCGCGGTGGAACGCGGTTTCCAGTTGATGGAACAGGGGGCGGCGATCATCGACGTGGGCGGCGAGTCCACACGCCCGGGAGCGACACCGGTGCCCCTGCATGAAGAACTGCGTCGGGTCATCCCGGTCATCGCGCAGTTGGCCGGTGGTCCGATCCCCATTTCGATCGATACCCGCCATGTGGAGGTCATGCAGGCTGCCCTGGCCGCGGGGGCGACCCTCATCAATGATGTCAACGCACTGCGCGCCCCGAATGCCCTGGAAATCTGTGCTGCCTCCGACGCTGCGGTCTGTTTGATGCACATGCAGGGCAATCCGCTCACCATGCAGGACAATCCGGTCTATGACGACGTTCTGGAAGAAGTGAAAGGGTTCCTCAGCCAACGTGCCGCGGTTGCCGAGGTGGCCGGAATTGCCCGGAATCGTATCCTGCTGGATCCGGGGTTTGGGTTTGGCAAGTCCGTAGCCCACAATCTTGCATTGTTACGTGGGCTGGATATGCTTGCCATGGGAGGCTATCCTTTGCTGGTGGGATTGTCGCGCAAGTCCGTGTTGGGGGCGGTCACCGGACAGGCTGTTGCGGACCGGGTCAGCGGCAGCATTGCTGCTGCGCTGCTGGCCGTGATGCGTGGCGCCTGGATGTTGCGGGTGCATGATGTGGCTGCCACCGCAAACGCATTGGCTGTGTGGCAAGCCGTTGAAGGAGACAACAGGCCGTGAGTCGTAAATACTTTGGAACCGATGGCATCCGGGGACGCGTGGGTCAGCGTCCGATTACACCTGACCTGGTCCTCCACCTGGGGTTTGCGGCGGGTACGGTTCTTGCGCGCACCAATCCCATCAGCGGTGAGCGTTCCTGTGTGGTGATTGGTAAGGACACTCGCATATCGGGCTATATGCTGGAGTCGGCACTTGAAGCCGGACTGTCCGCCGCAGGCGTGGACGTGGTGTTGCTGGGACCGATGCCCACGCCGGCAGTGGCTTACCTGACCCGGGCGTTGCGTTTGCAGGCCGGGATCATGATCAGCGCATCCCATAATCCCTATGATGACAATGGCATCAAGTTTTTTTCGGCAGCAGGAATCAAACTGCCGGATAACGTCGAGCAGGACATCGAAGCCCTGCTGGACAAACCCATGGTCTGCCGTGAATCGGCACACTTGGGACGCGTGCGGCGGATGGATGATGCGGCCGGACGTTATATCGAATTCTGCAAAAGCACTTTCCCATCGACTCTTGACTTGAAGGGCCTGAAACTGGTCGTGGACTGCGCCCATGGTGCGACCTATCACATTGCACCACTGGTATTTCATGAACTGGGGGCAGAGGTGGTGGCGATCGGCAATGTGCCCAATGGCATTAACATCAATGCAAAATGTGGGGCCACCCATACCCAAACGCTCAGTGCGGCAGTCGTGGAACACCAGGCGGATTTGGGTATCGCGCTGGATGGGGACGGTGACCGCCTGATGATGGTGGACCGCTCCGGTGTCCTCTACGATGGCGATCAGTTGTTGTATGCCATCGTCAAGCATCGCCAGGGGCAGGCAGGGTTTAACGGTGGCGTTGTGGGAACGGCCATGACCAATCTGGCAGTGGAAAACGCCCTGTCTCGACGCGGCATTCCTTTTGCACGCTCGCGAGTGGGAGACCGCTACGTTCTTGAAATGATGATCGAGAAGGACTGGAACTGGGGCGGAGAAAGCTCGGGACACATCATTTGCCGCGACAAGCACACTACGGGGGATGGCATCGTCTCCGCGTTGCAGGTGTTGGCCGCCCTGGTGACACATGGGGCCCCCCTGGATGAATACACGGCGGAAGTGCAGCTGTATCCGCAACGGCTTATCAATGTCAGAACGACCGCACCGGTCGATCTGGAGAAAGCCCGTGGCGTGCGCGAAGCTGTGGCTGCAGCCCAGCAGGATCTGGACGGGTCAGGCCGGGTGCTATTGCGCCCGTCCGGGACGGAACCGCTGATTCGGGTCATGGTGGAAGGAGAAGATGCTGCGCGGGTCAATCGGTGGGCCGAGACCATCGCGGCGGCAGTGCGCGACCTGACGGCTTCTAGATGAATTCCGGGTTCAAGACGGCCCGCAGTACCACCTGTCCCACGCCATGCCGGTCCCGGTGTGACAGCCACCAGATCGCACCTTTTCGCACACTCCAGTTGTCTTTGCGCCCCGAGAGCAGCAGTGCAGCGGTCTGGCCCAGCGTGGGTTGATGTCCAACGACGATGACTGTGGTGGTTGCTTCGGGCCAGTGGGCTGCCTTGAGAATCTGGGCAGGACTGGCACCGACGCCGACCAGAGGATCGGTTTCAAAATCGGCAGTGAGTGCTGAAGCGGTACTCTGAGTGCGCACTGCGGGGCTCGCAATGACTCGGTAGGGTGTTTTCAGCGAACTGGTGAGCCATTGCGCCACACGCCGGGCCTGATGCTGACCGAGCGCGGTCAGTGCGCGGTCATGATCTGGAAAAGTGTCCTCGGCTTCGGCATGGCGCCACAGAATCAGGTCCATGGTGATATGGCCTCTCACTCGGGCGTGTGGGCAAAACGCTCCAACAGAAAATCATGGGCAGAAAAGCGCCGGCCACGGCGGGGTGTTCGTTTCCGGTATTCCCCGTGACCATCCATTTCCCAACATTGCACATTGTCGCGCAGATAGGGCCGCAGCCCCTCGGTCATCATACGTCGTTTGACGCCAGGATCCAAAATGGGAACACAGGCTTCAATGCGCCGGAAAAAATTACGTTCCATCCAGTCGGCACTTGAAATGAAGACATCGTCGGCACCATTATTGAGAAAATAAAACACCCGATGATGTTCCAGGAAACGGCCGATGATGGAAATCACCTTGATATTGTCGGATAAACCGGGCACGCCGGGGCGCAGCAAGCACACGCCACGCACGATCAGGTCAATGCGAACACCGGCTTGTCCAGCAGTGTAAAGCGCTTCGATGATGCCGGGATCGGTGAGCCCGTTCATCTTGGCAATGACGCGGGCTTTCCGCCCGGCTTTGGCATGCGCGGTTTCACGTGCAATCGCATTGACCAGTTCCAGGTGGAGCGTAAAAGGGGACTGGAACAGGCGTTTTAGGCCGGCATGTTTGCCCAGGCCGGTAATTTGCAGGAAGATTTCGTTGACGTCGGAGGTGATGTCACGGTTTGCGGTAAAAAGACCAAAATCGGTATAGAGCTTGGTCGTCTTCGAATGATAGTTTCCCGTGCCAAGGTGCACATAACGGTGCAGGCTACCCGATTCGCGGCGAATGACCATGCACATCTTCGCATGGGTCTTGTAACCGAACACGCCGTAGACCACGTGCGCCCCAGCTTCCTCAAGTTTGGCGGCCCAGTTGATGTTGGCTTCTTCATCAAAGCGCGCCAGCAGTTCCACGACCACAGTGACTTCCTTGCCCTGACGTGCCGCATCGATCAGGGCATCGATCAATTCTGAGTCGGTGCCGGCGCGGTACACCGTTTGTTTGATGGCCAGGACCTGCGAATCGCTGGCCGCATTCTGCACAAACTCCACGACGGGGGAGAAGGACTGAAACGGGTGATGCAACAGGACATCTTTTTTGCGAATGGCTGCAAACAGGTCAGGCTGGTTTTCAAATTCACGGGGGAGGCTCTGGGTAAAACCGGGAAAGCGCAGGTCGGGACGATCCACCAAATCCGCTACCTGCATCAGGCGCACCAGATTGACCGGTCCATTGACCCGATACAAATCGGTCTCGTCCAGACTGAAGGTTTTCAATAGAAATTCGGCCATGGTATCGGAGCAGTTATCGGCCACTTCCAGGCGGACTTCGTCACCGTACTGGCGGTGACTCAATTCGCCCTGCAGGATGAGGCGCAGGTTCTTGGCTTCTTCCTCTTCCAGAAACAGCTCGCTATTGCGTGTCACGCGAAATTGGTAGCAGCCGTGCACCTCCATTCCCTGAAACAATTCACTCACGTTGGCATGCAGGATGGAGGACAGGAAAATAAAGCCATAGTGACAGCCGGCAATGGCAGTGGGCAGGCGGATGAAGCGGGGCAGGGTGCGTGGAGCCTGAACCACTGCATTGTCAGAATTGTGGCCAAAGGCATCCTTGCCGGAAAGCTCGACCGCAAAGTTGAGGCTTTTGTTCAGGATGCGCGGAAACGGGTGGGCAGTGTCCAGGCCGATGGGGGTCAGAACCGGCATGATCTCACGGAAGAAATATTCGCGGGCCCAGGCGCGCTGGGCGTCAGTCCAGTCGCCGCGCCGGTGGAAGCAAATGCCCTGTTCGGCGAGGCTGGGCAGAACGGTTTGATTGAGCAGGTCGTACTGGTGGTCAATCAGGTCATGGGCCTCAGCGCAGACCTTTTTGTAGACCTCGGTAGGAGAAAGTCCGTCGGGGCCGGACACAGCGATGCTTTGGCTGATTTGTTGTTTGAGGCCGGCGACCCGGATTTCAAAAAATTCATCCAGATTGCCGCTGACGATGCACAAATAGCGCAGGCGCTCCAGAAGCGGGGTGCTTTCAGCCTCGACCATCTGCAATACGCGGCGGTTGAAGGCCAGCAGGCCCAGTTCGCGATTGAGGAATGATTTGCTGGAATAAGGGGTGTCCACTGTGATTGTAACTTGTTATCGGTTGGAAAGAGTCCATCCTGACCATACCATCGGATCTAGGCAAGGGGCAGAAGGTCTTTGTCATAAAACTTTCATGGTTTTATCACGAATTGGCAACGCATTTCCCACACCTCAGCTGAGCGAGGTTCATGGGGCACCTGCCGGGTGTTTTTTTTGATACAGTCGGACTTTCCGACCTTTTCCCATTCAAGATGCCGCATTCCATCATTGCTGCCGTTGATTTGGGTTCCAACAGCTTTCGGCTGCAAGTCTCGCGAGTGATTCAGGGACAGCCCTACACTCTGGATTCGATCAAGGAGACCGTCCGCCTTGCGGCAGGATTGCAGCCGGACAAAACCCTGAGCGAGACTTCGCAACATCGCGCATTGGCGTGCCTCAAGCGTTTCGGTGAACGTCTGCGCGGCGTGCCGCCGGAAGCTGTGCGTGCCGTCGGTACCAATACCCTGCGGGTTGCCAAGAATGCCTCCCGGTTTTTGGAACAGGCTGAGGCGCTGTTGGGTGTGCCGATCGAGATCATTGCGGGTCATGAAGAGGCCCGTCTTATTTTTACCGGCGTTGTTCATAGTCTGCCGCGGACCAGCGGACGCCGTCTGGTGGTGGATATCGGGGGTGGCTCCACCGAACTCATTATCGGTCGCGGGCTCAACCCCCAGTTTATGGAAAGCCTGTACATGGGATGTGTCAGTTATTCCACACGTTTTTTTCCGGAAGGAAAAGTCACTGCCAAACTGTTTCGTGCCGCCGAGCTTGCGGCAGCCACTGAGCTTCAGGTACTGATTCGGAAATTTCGGGCTGGCCATTGGGACCAAGCGGTGGGTTCGTCGGGGACGGCACGGGCCTTGGCCGAACTTCTGGAACAGAATGGTTTTGCCGGGCAGGGTATTACGGCGGCGGGACTGGATTTTTTGCGAACCCGTCTCATTGAGGCAGGCGATTCCCGCCAACTCAATCTGCCGGGGCTACGCCCCGACCGGGCCCCGGTGCTGCCCGGCGGGATGGCGATCATGTATTCCGTATTTCATGAGCTGGGAATCCGGGAAATGCAGACCACCGACAGCGGGCTAAGGGAAGGAGTGCTCTACGAAATGCTGGGTCGCTTTGAACATAAGGATATCCGGGCTGCCACGGTGCGCGCCTTTGCCCAGCGTTATGAGGCCGATCTCCGCCAGTCGCGGCGGGTGGAAGGGCTCTGCCTGACCCTGTTCCGCCAGGCGGCAAGCCCGGACAACTACAAGCAATACGCGACTTACATGGCTTGGGCCGCCACCCTTCATGAAATCGGCATGTCCATTGCGCATGGGGGCTATCACAAGCATTCGGCTTACATCATCGACAATGCGGACATGCCCGGATTTTCCAAACCGGAACAGGCCATGATTGGCGCCCTGTTGCAATCCCAGCGTGGGCGGCTGACCAAGGTGGCCAACCGCATCACAGGAAGGGACGGGTGGCTGATGGTGCTGTGCCTGCGCCTGGCTGTGCTGTTTCATCGGGATCGCAGCGACATTGCGGCGCCCCGGGTCCGACTGGCGTTGCATCGGCACGGCTTCACCCTCGATATCGGCACCGCCTGGTTGTCTAAAAATACCCTGACCCAGGCCAATCTGGAGTCGGAAGTACGCTACTGGCAGGCATTGGGTCTCTCGTTCCAGGTGCGTGCCGTGCCGGTTGCCAAGCTGCCCCGACGCTAAGGTTCATGGTGCTGTAATCAATTTGTAATATTGGATCGGTACCCTTGCCGTGATTCCTGTAAAACCCCTTGATTTTAAAAAACTTTCATCGGAGAGCCGTCATGTCACTACCATGTATTCTGCGTCGATTGGCTGCTACCGTCCTGACGCTTGCCGTCCTGAGTCAAGCCCATGCGCTGGATATCACGGGCGCCGGCGCCACCTTTCCTTACCCCGTCTATGCCAAGTGGGCCGAAGCCTACAAGGCTGCCTCCGGCAACGGCCTCAATTACCAGTCCATTGGCTCGGGTGGGGGCATCAAGCAAATCAAGGCCAAAACCGTGGATTTTGGGGCGACTGACAAACCGCTGACCCGGGAGGAACTGGATCGCGATAACCTGGTGCAATGGCCCATGGTGATCGGTGGCGTGGTTCCGGTCATCAACCTGGAAGGCATCAAGGCGGGCCAGCTCAGGCTGTCCGGCACTGTCCTGGCCGACATCTATCTGGGCCGGGTCAAAAAATGGAATGATCCGGCGATTGCCGAGCTCAATAAAGGGTTGGCGCTCCCCAACCAGGATATCCTGGTGGTGGCCCGTTCCGACGGTTCCGGGCACCAGCTTTATTTTCACCAACTACCTGTCCAAGGCCAGCGCTGCATGGAAGTCCGGTGTCGGCGAAGGCACGGCAGTTTCATGGAAAACCGGCACCGGTGGCAAGGGCAACGAAGGCGTGGCCTCCTATGTGCGCCAACAGGCGGGATCCATCGGCTATGTGGAATACGCCTACGCCTTGCAGAACAAGATGACCCATACCCAGATGAAAAACCGCGAGGGGCAATTCGTCGTCCCCAACGAAAAATCCTTCAGTGCGGCAGCAGCCAATGGCAACTGGAATCCGGAGGCCGGGTTTTATGAAATCCTGACCGAAGAACCGGGCAAAGCCAGTTGGCCAATTACCGGAGCCACGTTCATCCTGATGCAAAAAGTGCAGGACAAACCTGAAAGCGCCAAAGTAGCGCTCAATTTCTTCGATTGGGCTTACAAAAACGGGGGAAAAGTGGCCCTGGCCCTGGACTACATCCCCATGCCCGAAAGCGTCGTCAAACTGGTGGAAGAAGAATGGAAGCGGGCCCTCAAGGATAAGGCAGGCAAGCCGGTATTCTGATTCCCCCTTTCATTTGTGGAGTCGACAAGGGAACGGTTATCATCCCGTTCTCAGGTCATAAGAGCGCCATGAATCCTTCGCATTTTCCGAACGAACCGCATGCTTTGGCAGAACGCTCCCCACGACAGCGTTTGTACCAATTTGGCGACGTTCTCTTTGAAAACCTCACCCGCGGGTTCGCTTTTCTTGTTCTGGGAACCATAGTGGCCATCCTTGTTTCGCTGGTGATGACCAGCCTGCCCTCGATCAAGGCGTTTGGCTTCGGTTTTTTGCTGTCGGACGACTGGGATCCTGTCCGCGAACAGTTTGGCGCCCTGGTCCCCATCTACGGCACGCTGGTCAGCTCTTTCATTGCCATGCTGATTGCGTTGCCCATCAGTTTTGGGATTGCCATCTTTCTCACTGAAATGTCCCCGGTCTGGCTCAAGCGCCCCCTGGGGACAGCCATTGAACTTCTGGCCGCCATTCCCAGCATCATCTATGGCATGTGGGGTCTGTTTGTCTTTACCCCGGTGTTTTCCAAAACCGTAGAGCCGTTGCTGATCGCCACACTGGGTCAGATCCCTGGTGTGGGTGCCTTGTTCCACGGGCCGCCCATGGGCATCGGGATGCTGACTGCGGGAATGATCCTGGCCATTATGATCATTCCGTTTATTTCCTCCGTGATGCGCGATGTCTTCGACCTGGTCCCGGCGGTCTTGAAAGAATCGGCCTATGGGCTTGGTGCGACCACCTGGGAGGTGATCTGGAAAGTGGTGCTGCCCTATACGCGCTCCGGTGTGGTGGGTGGCGTCATGTTGGGGTTGGGGCGGGCTCTGGGCGAGACCATGGCGGTAACCTTTGTGATTGGCAACGCCCAGCGTCTGAGCGTCTCCTTATTGGCGCCAGGAAACAGCATCGCTTCTTCGCTGGCCAATGAATTTGCCGAGGCGGTGGGTGACCTGTACACCTCGTCCCTGATTGAATTGGGGTTGATTCTGTTCCTGATTACGACGGTAGTCCTGGCGCTCGCCAAATTGATGCTACTGCGCCTGGGACGACTGGAAGGGACGAGGAGCTGACAGATGCAACACGCCACGGTGGCTGCCAAACGGGTTTATCGCGCGCGTCGGCGTCTCAATGCCCTGAACATGGGCATGTCGGCACTGGGAATGTGCTTTGGATTGTTCTGGCTGGCCTGGATCATGATCACGCTGTTCGGCTATGGCTTTGAAGCGCTGAACTGGCAATTATTGTCGCAGCCCACACCGCCTCCAGGCAGCGATGGAGGACTGTCCAATGCCATTGTGGGCAGTGTCATGATGGCCGGTACCGCCACGCTGATCGGTACCCCGGTAGGCGTTTTGGCGGGCACCTACCTGGCGGAATATGGGCATAGGGGATGGCTTGCCCCGGCGACGCGTTTTGTTAACGACATTTTGCTCAGCGCGCCATCAATCGTGCTGGGGCTCTTCGTTTACACGGTTTATGTCGCCCGGATGGGACATTTTTCCGGACTGGCCGGAGCGCTGGCATTGTCGTTGATCGTTATTCCGGTGGTCGTGCGGACTACGGATGACATGCTCAAGCTGGTGCCGGACAGCCTGCGCGAAGCGGCCATTGCCCTTGGGGCCCCCAAATGGAAAATGATTGCGATGGTGTCCTATCGGGCGGCGCGCACAGGGATCGCCACGGGAGTGCTTCTGGCAGTGGCCCGCATCAGTGGTGAAACGGCACCGTTGTTATTCACGGCGCTCAACAACCAGTTTATGTCCCACGACATGAACGCACCGATGGCCAACCTTCCGGTGGTTATTTTCCAGTTTGCCATGAGTCCATACGATGACTGGCACAGGATTGCATGGGGGGGGGCCATCCTGATCACCCTGAGCGTTTTGGGGATCAACATCCTGGCGCGCGTGTTGTTTCGACAAAATAATTCCTGAGGCCGTTGCCAGAGACCACCCCCATGAGCGCCAGACACCTACCGTCCGACCAGAATCTGCGCATTTCCATCCGCGACCTCAATTTCTACTATGGAAAATTTCACGCCATTAAAAATGTGTCCATGGATATCCAGTCCAACAAGGTGACTGCTTTCATCGGCCCATCGGGGTGCGGCAAATCCACGCTGTTGCGCACATTCAACCGGCTTCACGAACTCTATCCGCAAAATCGGGCCACCGGCCAGATTCTCCTGGATGGACGCAATGTGCTCGACAGCAAAGTGGACCCCACCTTGTTGCGCGCCCGCGTCGGAATGGTTTTCCAGAAACCGACACCGTTTCCCATGTCCATTTACGACAATATTGCTTTTGGGGTGAAGCTATACGAGCGCCTCAGTGCCAGCCAGATGGATGAACGCGTGGAGTGGGCCTTGACCAAGGCGGCCCTGTGGAATGAGGTCAAGGACAAGCTCAACCAGAGTGGCAATGGACTTTCGGGCGGACAACAGCAGCGCTTGTGCATTGCGCGGTGCATTGCGATCAAGCCTGAAGTCATTCTGCTGGACGAACCTTGTTCGGCACTCGATCCCATTTCCACCGCACACATCGAAGAACTGGTGCATGACATGAAATCTGATTACACCGTGGTCATCGTGACGCATAATATGCAGCAGGCGGCACGGGTATCGGATTTCACGGCTTACATGTATCTGGGTGAGCTGATCGAGTTTGACGAGACCGACAAGATTTTCACCAAGCCCAGCCAAAAAGCCACAGAAGACTACATCACCGGAAAATTCGGTTAAACACCGTCGCGGAGATTCCATGCGCAACAAGTTGATTGCCGGGAACTGGAAGATGCAAGGTTCCCTGGCGGAGAATTCGGCGCTGCTTCAATCAGTGTCCGCAGGAGCGGCCATCTTGCCCACGGTTTCCATGGCAGTCATGGTACCGTTTCCCTACCTCGCCCAGGCGCAGTCCATCCTGACGGGGTCCCGTTGTGCCTGGGGCGCCCAGGATGTCAGCGAGGAGCCGTCTGGTGCCTTTACTGGCGAAGTTTCAGTGGCCATGCTCCTGGACATGGTGTGTCTCTACACCATCGTGGGTCATTCCGAGCGCCGGGCACGCCATGCCGAAACCGATGCGCGGGTGGCAGCCAAGGCACGTGCGGCGATCGAAGGGTCCATCATCCCCATCATCTGCGTTGGCGAAACGCTGGCCGAGCGCGAAGCAGGGCATACCCTGGCCGTGGTGCACCGGCAGTTGGATGCTGTACTGGCGTGCCTGGGAGTGCATCGGCTGGCCCAGGCCGTCCTGGCCTATGAGCCCGTTTGGGCCATCGGAACCGGCAGGAGCGCCACTCCTGAACAGGCCCAGGAAGTCCATGCCGCGCTGCGCCTGCGGATTTCAAATGCCGATTGGGTGGTAGGCGCCGGGCTTCAAATTCTTTACGGAGGTAGCGTCAAACCATCTAACGCGCTAGAATTGATGGGATTGCCTGATGTAGACGGCGCTTTGGTAGGCGGAGCTTCACTGGTAGCCGATGATTTCATGGCTATCGGGCGGGCTGCGGCAACAGCCTGAACAGATTGGAGATTTGGGGATACAAATGTTGGAGACTGCGGTGTGGTTGGTGCATGTGGTGGCGGCGGCGGGTATCATCGGACTGGTATTGATCCAGCATGGCAAAGGGGCCGACATGGGAGCCGCTTTTGGTAGTGGCTCGGCGGGTGGCCTGTTCGGTGCATCGGGCGCAACCAATTTCCTGAGTCGTAGCACGGCGGTCCTGGCGGCTGTATTTTTTTCGACCAGCCTGCTGTTGACCTGGTATTCGGGACACAGCACGGTCGCTACCAGCGTCATGCAACAATCAGAGTCTCGTGCACCTGCTGCGTCGGTGCCTGCCGCATCGGCACCTGTTGCCCCTGCAGCACCTGATTCAAAGTCCTCAGAAATACCGAAGTAACCGTTTTTTTACCCGAAACCGTGGGTTTCTGGGAACGCCTCTTTTGATTGTGCCGATGTGGTGAAATTGGTAGACACGCCGTCTTGAGGGGGCGGTGGCGAAAGCCGTAGCAGTTCGAGTCTGCTCATCGGCACCATATATATTGACGAGAACGCAATGGTGCAAAATTATTTGCCGGTACTGCTCTTCATCCTCGTGGGCTTGGCGGTGGGTGTCGTGCCGCCGTTGCTGGGTAAATTGCTGGCGCCCAGCCACCCTGACCCTGAAAAAAATTCCCCTTACGAGTGCGGTTTCGAAGCCTTTGAAGACGCACGCATGCGTTTTGATGTGCGCTATTACCTTGTGGCCATCCTGTTTATTCTGTTCGATCTCGAAATTGCCTTTCTCTTTCCCTGGGCAGTGGTTCTGAAGGACATCGGACTGTTCGGCTTTGTGGCGATGCTGGTGTTTTTGGCCATCCTGGTCGTGGGTTTCATTTACGAGTGGATTAAGGGTGCGCTGGAGTGGGAGTGAGCCAAACCTTGAAATCCTGCTCAGGAGGTTGTGATGGCGCTTGAAGGGGTACTGAAGGAAGGCTTTGTCACCACAAGTCTTGATACCGTTATCAACTGGACCCGCACGGGCTCGCTCTGGCCCATGACGTTTGGGCTGGCGTGCTGTGCCGTAGAGATGATGCATGCCGGGGCTTCGCGTTATGATCTGGATCGTTTTGGCATCGTTTTCAGGCCCAGTCCGCGTCAGTCCGACCTCATGATTGTGGCCGGTACGCTGTGCAATAAAATGGCACCAGCGCTGCGCAAGGTCTACGACCAGATGGCCGAACCGCGCTGGGTTCTATCCATGGGGTCCTGTGCCAATGGCGGGGGCTACTACCATTATTCCTACTCAGTGGTTCGCGGTTGCGACCGGGTGGTGCCGGTAGATGTGTATGTGCCAGGTTGTCCTCCCACAGCCGAAGCCCTGTTGTTTGGCCTCATCCAGTTGCAGATGAAAATCCGTCGTACCTCCACGATTGCGCGCGTTGCCTGATGAGTACCTCCTCTTCATTGGAAGCCCTGTCCCAAACCATGACCGGCGTTTTGGGTGATGCGATACTTTCACAAACCATCCGGCTTAACGAACTGACCGTGACCGTGCGTGCCGACCAATGGCTGACCGTGGCACGGCACCTGCGCGACACCCTGAAATTTGAGCAACTCATCGATTTGTGCGGGGTGGACTATTCAACCTATCAAGGCTGGGCCGGACGCCGGTTTTGCGTCGTCGTGCACCTGCTTTCCGTGATCCATAACCGGCGTGTACGCATCAAAGTATTTGCGGAAGATGATAACCAACCCCTGGTGGATTCGGTGGTATCGGTATGGCCCGTAGTTAACTGGTTTGAGCGCGAAGCCTTCGATCTGTTCGGAATCGTGTTCAACGGCCACCCCGATTTGCGCCGTATCCTGACGGATTATGGTTTTGTGGGCCATCCCTTCCGCAAGGATTTTCCGATCTCAGGAAACGTTGAGATGCGTTATGACCCCGAACTAAAACGGGTTATCTATGAACCCGTGTCAATTCTTCCACGCGAGATCGTCCCACGCACGATTCGACCGGAACATTATGGGGACACCGAACGCCATGGCTGAAATCCGCAACTACACCATGAATTTCGGACCGCAACACCCTGCCGCGCATGGCGTGCTGCGCCTTGTGCTGGAGTTGGACGGCGAAGTCATCGAGCGTGCCGATCCGCATATCGGACTGCTCCACCGGGCCACAGAAAAATTGGCCGAAACGCGCACTTATCTGCAGACCGTGCCTTATATGGACCGGTTGGATTATGTGTCCATGATGTGCAACGAACATGGCTATGTATTGGCACTGGAAAAGCTTCTGGAGCTTAACGTCCCGTTGCGGGCCCAATATATCCGCGTCATGTTCGATGAGATTACGCGCGTCCTTAACCACCTTTTGTGGCTGGGCGCACATGCCCTGGACGTGGGGGCCATGACCGTATTCTTGTATGCCTTTCGCGAGCGCGAAGACCTCATGGACTGTTACGAAGCCGTGTCTGGTGCACGGCTGCATGCAGCATACTATCGGCCCGGAGGGGTTTACCGCGATCTGCCCGAGCGCATGCCCCAGCATCTGGTGGACAAGGGACGCAAGGGGCGCTCGCAGGGCAAGGCGCGCCGGCTCAATGAAAATCGTCAGGGCTCACTGCTGGACTTCATAGAAGATTTTACCCGGCGCTTTCCGGGTTATGTGGACGATTATGAAACGCTTTTGACTGACAATCGCATCTGGAAACAGCGCACTGTCGGAATTGGCGTTGTTTCGCCCGAACGCGCGCTGGCCTTGGGGTTTACCGGCCCCATGTTGCGCGGCTCGGGAGTGGAATGGGACTTGCGAAAAAAACAGCCTTACGAAGTCTATGGTGACCTTGATTTTGACATTCCAGTCGGGGTTAATGGAGATTGTTACGACCGTTACCTGGTGCGGATGGAAGAGTTCCGTCAATCCAACCGAATCATCAAGCAGTGTGTGGACTGGCTGCGCCGTAATCCGGGCCCGGTCATCACCGAAAATCATAAGGTGGCTCCCCCGGCTCGGGCCAAGATGAAAGAGAACATGGAAGAGCTGATTCACCATTTCAAATTCTTCACCGAGGGATTCCATGTGCCGGTGGGTGAAGCACTGGCCAGTATCGAAGCGCCTAAAGGCGAATTCGGAATCTATATCGTGTCCGACGGGGCCAACAAGCCATACCGCCTCAAGATCAGGGCGCCTGGTTTTGCCCACCTGGCCGGGCTCGATGAAATGTGTCGGGGCCACATGATTGCAGATGTGGTTGCCATCATCGGAACCCAGGACATCGTGTTTGGAGAGGTGGACCGCTAATTATGCTAAGCCCGCAGTCGAAACAACTGATCGATCACGAAATTGCCAAGTACCCTGCAGGGCAAAAGCAGTCGGCGGTCATGTCTGCCCTGCGCATTGCACAGGACGAACACGGCTGGTTGCCCAAGGAAGTCATGAATAGCGTGGCAGAGTATCTTGGCATGGCTCCCATCGCCGTGTACGAAGTGGCCACCTTTTACGAGATGTACAACCTCAAGCCCACGGGTCGGCACAAAATCACCGTCTGTACCAATCTTCCCTGTGCCTTGTCCGGTGCTGAGAAGCTGTGCGACAACCTCAAGCATCGGTTGGGAATCGGTTTTAACGAAGTTACCCCTGACGGAGAATTCAGCCTCAAGGAAGGCCAGTGTTTTGGCGCTTGCGGTGATGCGCCGGTGCTTTTGGTCAACAACTACGACATGCACTCCTTCATGGATGAGGAAAAACTGGATGCGCTCCTCAAGGAGTTGAAGTCATGACCCAGATAATTTTGGGAGGCCTTGACGGCGAGCGCACCTGGCGATTGGCCGATTACATCCGGCGAGGAGGCTATGAAGCCTTGCGCAAGGTTTTTACCGAAATGACACCTGCACAAGTCATCGAC
>DAIDTL010000004.1 GCA_027457225.1 Ferrovaceae bacterium | reverse complement strand
ATCCTGGTCAAGAATTCGGACATTGCGCCCCTTGACTTCAAGAAGCTCCTGGTCATGAAAACGGGACAGGATTCGGCTTACGGTTTCCAGTTTTAGCCCGAGGTAACTGCCAATATCTTCACGTGTCATGGGCAGCACCAATTCCGAACCGGATTGCTTACGCGCTGCAAAGCGTTTGGCCAGGCTGCCCAAAAAGGCGGCCAGGCGTTCTTCTGCGCTCATACTCCCTAACAACAGCATCATGCCTTGCTCACGCACGATTTCGCGCGAGAGTGTTTTATTGAAGCGGTGCTGCAGATTGGACATCAACTGGCCCAACTCTTCAAAGCGATCGAAAGTGATTTCGCACACCATGCTGTCCACCAATGCTACGGCATCGCAAATGTGTTGATCGGTGCTGATGGCATCTAGCCCCAGAACCTCCCCAGCCATTTGGAATCCCGTGACCTGTGCGCGACCATCTTCATGCAGGATACTTGTCTTCAAAAATCCTGTACTGACCGCAAACAGCGATTTGAAGGGGTCACCCGTGCGATAAAGCGACTCACCTTTCTTGAGGACCTGACGATGCGCCATGTGCTGATCGAGCAGCATCACTTCCTCATCGGAAAGACCGGCAGGCAGGCAAAGCTCGCGGATAGTGCAATCGCCACAGATAGATTTCAGTTCAGAGAAATCCATGGTCACGACCCGGGTGGATAAAGGTTCATGGGGATTAAAGCAGGCTCAAATAGGACCCATTCTACGCGTAAAACCACCGATTCATTATGGTGCTTGCTTTTGGCTCAATTCAGCGCTATATTGTTCGTGTGCGTACTATTTTTTGCACGTAATCCTTAAGGAGATCCCATGCAACGCTCACTATTAGCCCTCGCCTTGGCTGCTGTCGTAACCGTCCCCGCCATGGCAGCCGATACTTATGTTACCGACCCCAACCATACTTTTGCTCGTTTTTCCTATAGCCATCTCGGTTACAGCACTCAGTTGAGCCGGTTTGACAAAGTATCCGGGAAAATCATCCTGGACACCGCAGCCAAAACCGGTTCGGTCGATATCACCATCGACACCCGCTCAGCCAACACTGGATCGGCAAAGTTTGATGAACATATCCAGGGAGAAGATTTTCTGGATACCGGCGCTTTCCCGGCGGCCACGTTCAAGTCCAACACCATCAAGTTCAAGGGCGACACACCCGATGAGGTGATCGGCGATTTGACTCTCAAGGGCATCACCAAACCGGTCGTCCTCAAAATCACTTCCTACAAGTGCATGCCACATCCCATGATCAAGAAGGATGCATGTGGTGCTGATGCTGTGACGCACGTCAAACGTTCCGATTTCAATATGGGAAAATTTGCCCCTTATGTTGGAGACGACGTCACCATCACGGTTTCGGTAGAAGCGATCAAACAGTAATTGGGCCATGCCGCGAAGGGGGGGCACGCCCTTCCCTTCCCGGATTAGGTCAGCATCATGCTCACCACCAACCAGATCGCGATGACTGCAACCAGCAGCAGCAGCAATCTTGCGAAAACCCGTCCCAACGGCTTCCTTTCCGCGTAGGGATCAATCACTGAACGCTCAGCGTTGGGTGGAAGTTCAGCAACGTGCGTCAGGGAGGTCCCAAAAGGAATATTGATAAAAGCACGTGCATTGATGGCCCAGCCATTGGCATCGAGTATCGGCCCCAGATTACGGGTACGTAACTTAAACCAGGCCAGAATAACAGCCGGCCCCGAGATGGCCAGCATGAACCCGGCCAATGCCAGTGGCATCTGCCACCACTTCAAAGCCAGGACCCCAATGACGATCGAAGCCAGTGCTGTTCCGATGGCCCCAACCGCAAGTCCTGCCGCCGCCAATATCCCGGCAAACTTGCCCACATCAAAAGCCTGCTGGACAGGTGCTGCAACCGGATGAGCAGGAACCGTTGTGGAAGCGCCCTTCTTGACCGAATCAGTGGTCGTTTGGGCGATCCGATCCTGGTTTTCCTTGGCCTTGCTTGCCGCAAGCTTTTGCAGTTGCTCCCCAACCATCTTGGCAAGGCGTTTGTAGGGGGACCAGAAAGCCTGACGCAAGCTGATTGGGTGGTCGATGATCTTGACGATGGTCGCATCCCAGTCATTGCCTTGACGATCATAGAACACCCCGTTACGCCCCACCATCAACTGGTCCGAGTCCCCGGCGGTAAACGCTGCCGCTATCGTCATTTTCTGATCCCCACGTACGCAGTCGCAATAGACCAGGCAGATTCGCGAGAGCGTCGCCAACACAGCATGTTGGGCAGGGTCCACCACGGTGATGCACAGTTCACACGAACGGCCATCCAGATAAAGCGTTCCAGTCTGAAAAGTGGCCTTTCCCTGTCGGGTATAAAAATCCTTGAAGGCAACAAAATTATTGGCCAGCTTCATCAAATCACGTACATAGCGAGCCAACTGCTCCAACTGGCGCACGCTATCATCTACCGCGTTATCGTCCGGTTTAGAGCCACGCCAGACAGCATAAGCAGAGAATTTTTCCTTGAGCATCTGCCACTCAGATGGCATCAATGCTTCGCGCTCTCCCAGAATCGGCACCACAACCTGGGCACGGAATGTTTCGAGTGCAGCAGCCCAACCCGGGTTAAGGCCCTGCCGGAGTGGCAGATTTCCGCCAGACGCAATCCGTGCCAGCGGTAGGCGAGCAATGGACTCCGATTGCAACAAAGGATCCGTTGCGAGCGCCTTGAAGGCTTCATCCGGAGCATTCAGTGCTTCTCCGGCCCGCGTGTCAAAGGCACTCAGCCGACAACGCAGGAAATAATCGTCGATCTTGTCAGCCACTGCTTGCAGTGCCCCAAAGGCGGCTTCAGTGGATTCCCCCAGGAGCGCAACCTTGGCGCCGCTTGCTTTCCAAGCGGCGAGTGCCCGCACGGCATGTTTCGCCTGCGCTGCACTGACCTCTTCAACAGTCAGCCGCTCGTCCCTCGACTTGCCAAGGTCATCGGCCAGCAGCCTTGCCTCGTCGGCCAAAGACCGGCCTGCTTCCGTATCCGCCCGAATCTCGCCTGGGACAATGCCATTCAATCCCCGGCCCAGCAGGCTGGGATCGACCAGCCGATCGGCAGCCCAATGCACCGCATTGATCAGCTCAAAAGCCCGTACCTGTCCGTCAGCGTCTGAATCAATAAAGTACAACGTGCGATCATCAAACTGGATTCCTTTGACCGGACAAGACAATGCAACCCATAATTTCTGATCAAGCGAGCCAATGGCCAGCAAGTCCTCGGCATCATCCAGCCGCACCTGATCGAAGCCTCCCGCACGAAAAAACCGCCAGCGTCTACTCAAATCATCCATCGCAACCTCTGTCTGTGGGGTGATGCAGGATCATTGTATCCGCAAGACCGGTACTTACAAAAATGAGTGACGCCATCCCTGGAATTGATTCAGGTCAAGGACATGTCGCTATATACTTACTTACACTTAGCTATATGTTTCTGTTTATATAGCATTTGCCCATTTATTCATTCAGGTCAAAGGAGAGTTTTCAATGAAAAAAGCGTTACTGGCTATGGTTTCCTTGAGTGCAGTGGCCGGCGTAGCCCAGGCGGAGGTCACCCTGTATGGGATACTGGACATGGGCATCGCCAATTTGACTGCCGGGCAAAACATCAACCCCACCATGCCAGCCGGGGTGCCGACTCAAATCATTCAGAGCAATACCCCGGGTAAATCCGTCACGACTCTGGCACCCAACGGGCTCTCCCAGTCCGTATTGGGATTCAAAGGCAACGAAGACATCGACAGTGATCTCAAGGCGGGCTTCATGCTGGAAGCGGGAATCAATCCCAACACCGGATCTGTCACTAATGGGCTGCTAGGCCTGACACAAGGAACGGTCAATACCAGCACCGGCGAGGACTCTTCACGGGCCGGCCAACTCTTCAACAACCGCAGCGTCCTCTATCTGACTTCCAGGGAATGGGGGACACTGTCCTTCGGGCGTCAATATAGCATTTCGCTGGATGACATCCTCAAGTACGATCCCCAACAAGGCGCTTATGCCTTCTCCGTCGTCGGATTCTTCGGTGCCTATGGTGGAGGGGGCTGGACGGAAGATGCGCGGCTCGATAACGCCATCAAGTACAACGCCACCTTCGGCAAGGCACGTCTTGGTGCCTTGTATCAGTTCGGGGGCGTCGCCGGCAACAATAGCGCCAATTCAGCCGGGCAGCTGGCCCTGGGGACAGACCTCGGCAATCTGTCGCTGGATGCTTTCGTCAGTTACAAGAAGGATGGAATGGGAACGTCTGCTGCTGGCGGGACAGCCTCCGTTCCTGCCTTGAAAGCGATCGTTGCAGACAACAAGGCGACAGCGTTGTTTGCCAAGTACACCTTGGGGCCGGCCACCTTCATGGGAGGTGCGGAACATATCATCTACAGCAACCCGGCGGATGGCGGTGCTGGCTATTCACCGATCGGCGGCTATACCTACACCCAGGTCGTCACCAACCTGTTTACCATCCATAAGGAAGTGAACCTGCTTTATGGTGGCCTACGCTACGACATTACCCCCGCTTTAAATCTGGCTGCTTCCTTTTACAATGCGCACCAACTTGACTTCAGTGGCACGGGTTGTTCTTCCAGCGCCAGCCTCAAATGCAGTGGATACATGCAAGGCTATGCCCTGGTGGCCGATTATCACTTATCCAGGCGGACTGACGTATACGCCGGGATTTCACCAACCAGCGTCAATGGCGGATTCGTCGCCACTGGCTATATTGCGACCGAGAACACGACCACGATGGTTGGTTTGCGCCACATGTTCTAGAGAAGTTTGGCCGGTTACTGCACCAGGGCCAGAATGACGCTTGAGGCAGAAAACAGGGCGCATGCGGGTTCTCCCTCAGCCAGCTGCAACTTTTGAACTGTGTCGTGAGTGACCGTGGCAATCACTGTTTTTTCCAGGTCGAGGGTCAGCCTGATTTCCGCATTCACTTCTCCCAGATGGATGCGTGCCACGCGGCCGCACAGACGATTTTCAGTGCTGAACTTGCCCGTGGACTCCGTGGTCAGGATGATCGAAGGCGCCTTGATCAGGGCATAGACTTCCAATCCCACTTTAAGCCCCAGAGTAGCGGCGCTCTCGGTGGTAACTACCGCCATAAGCTCATTCTTTTTATCCAGTTTGAGGTGGACGCCCGTATTGACGGGGCCACGCGTCAGCTTGGTCACTTTGCCGACAAACTGATTACGTGCACTGGTGCGCATGGAAAATCGGCGCAGCATTTGCTGGAAAGCATCGAAATGATCCACACCGGTAATGAGCGCGTCCAGGATGCGCTGGTATTCCGCCTCGCCGGCCCTGAACAACCGGATGATCTGTTGCCCATGTTCGGTTAACCGCGTGCCGCCACCATCTTTCCCCCCGATGGCACACACCACCAAGGGCTGATCGGATAGGTTGTTCATTGCATCAATGGCATCCCACGCCCCCTTGTAGCTCATGCCTACAGCCCGGGCCGCGGCAGAGATCGAGCCCTGCTGAATAATTGCTTCGAGCAGATCAACCCGTCTCTTTCCCAAAAAAGAAGTCCCGTCTTTTTCCAGCAGGAGCCGCCCTTTCAATCCGGAAACCTTTTTCACGCCGTGCCCCTTTAGAATTTTAGAATGAAAAAGACCGCTCACCGCGCACCAGAGTGCGGCCGGCCCACTCTGCAATAATTTCGTTTTGCGGGTGATGGACGATTTCATCCGGTGTTCCAGCCTGCACCACGCGTCCCAGATCATAAATAATCAACTGATCGGCCAGTGCCAGCGCTTCGCCCAGATCATGAGTGACAATCACCATAGGTATATTCAGTGTCCGTTGCAGGTTTTTGAGTTCTGTCCGAATGCTGCGCCGAACCGCAAGATCTACAGCCGACAAGGGCTCATCCAGCAACAGCAGTTTGGGTTTGCGCATCATCGCCCGAGCCAGGGCCACCCGTTGGCGCTGCCCACCCGAAAGCGCACCGGGATAACGTTGCTCCAGGCCTTCCAGATGAAAGCGCACCAGCATCGCCGCAAGATCGGAGGCTGCGGCGTTGCCTTGTGGCTGCCGATGTCCGTACAAGATGTTCTCCCGGGTCGTCATATGTGGAAACAAGGCGTAGTGCTGGAACAAATAGCCTATCTCGCGGAACTGCGGTGGCAGATCTATGCCCTCGCGGGAATCGTGGAACACGACGTCCTCCAACTGAAGATGCCCCTCATCGGGAGTAACCAGTCCTGCAAGGATCTGGAACGTCAGTGATTTGCCAGCGCCGGAAGGGCCAAACAGCACCACGATTTCGCGACCTGCCTGCCAGGACACGTCCATGGAAAAGTTGCTGGACAGCACTTTTTTGAATCGTACGGAGAGCGCTATATCCATCTGCTTGAGGTCCATTTTCCGGCCAAGTAGATGACAGTTCCAGAAATAATCGTCAGGATAATGGCCAGCGTCTGCGCCAAGGCGTCATCACCACTCTGAAACGCCGAATAAATCGAGAGTGGCAAGGTGCCCGTCTGGCCGGGGATATTGCCTGCAATCATCAAGGTGGCCCCAAACTCTCCCAGCGCTCTTGCAAAAGCCAGCAGTATCCCTGCCATGATGCCGCCTTTCGCCAAAGGGAGAACGACTTTGCGCACGGTTTCCCATTCGGATTTTCCCAGAACATAACTGGTGTTGATAAGATCCTTGTCCACCGCTTCGAGGGCAGCGCGTGAAACGCGCACCATGAGCGGCAAGGCAACCACAAAGGCGGCCAGTGCAGCACCCTGCCAGGTGAAGACAAATGACCAACCGGTCAGACGGTATAGCGGTGCTCCAATCCATCCTTCGCGACCAAACAGGATAACCAGGTAGTAACCGACCACGGTGGGGGGAAGCACCAATGGAACGGAGATCAGCGCGTCAAGCAGATGCTTTCCCCTGAAATCCCGGCGCGCCAGAATATACGCCAGCGCCAATCCTACCAAAGCGATCAGGGCGGTGGCGGTTACCGAGACCAAAAGCGACAGTCGTGCTGCCGTCAGAATGGCTTCCATGTCTTATCACTCATCGTTGCCAAGCATTACTTCATGATCATGACTTCGGTGGACTTGATCAGTGCGACCACCTGATCACCCACTTTGAGTTCCATCTCTTCGGCGCTGTCGCGCGTAATGATGGAGACGATCCGGTGTTCGCCGGATTTCATGGTGACCTGGCACTCCACATCCCCCTTTTTTATGGCAATGACTTCACCTGCCAGCTTGTTTTGCCCGCTAATTTTCATTGAAGCACTCCTGTCATGAACCAACCTTATTTTAGCGCCCAATCGAAACCATGTTTCTCGAAAAGCTCCCGACCCGGTACGCTGCTCAGAAAGTCAAGGAAGATCCGGGCCTGTTCCGGATTTCTGGCCCCAACCAGGATGGCTACCGGGTACAGTATCGGCTGATGGGATCCCGCCGGGGCCCGGGCAACGGGCTCGACTTTATCCCGCGGTAGGGCTGCATCCGTGGCAAATACGATGCCTGCATCCACTTCCTTGCGCACCACATACTCCAGAACCTGACGCACATCCTGGCCGTAAACCAGCTTGGGTCGAAGCGACTCCAACAATCCCAGGTGAACCAAAATCTGGTTTGCATACTGTCCCGCTGGCACAAATCCAGGATTCCCGACAGCGATTCGAACCGCTTTTGGAAGGTCTTCAAACCCTTTAAGTCGGGCCCCTTCCCCCTTGGGCACAATCAGGACCATTTCGTTGGACAGCAGATTGATGCGTGTGCCGTCCAAAATCCGGTGATGTGCCTGCAATTGATCCATGGATTGCGAAGAAGCACTGATAAAAATATCGGCGGGAGCACCAGCGTCGATCTGCCGCGCCAATGTTCCCGAAGCTGCAAAATTGTAGTAAAGCCGGATTCCGGGGTGCGTTGACTCAAAAACAGGTTTGGCCTCGTTTAACACAGCAGTCAGGCTGGCGGCTGCCGAAACAGTCAAGTCAGCAGCCCCCGCTTCAAAACCCAAAACAATCAGGACGATCCAGAGTGCCGGTCTAATGCTCATAGCAACCATTGATGATGAAATCGCCTTTTCCGATATGACTCAGGGGGGTCCAGAGCTTAGTAGAGTGCAGTATATCGCGTTATGATGCTGGATTGATACCGATCAAATTTCAGAATTCTTTAGGTAGAATCAACGGTGTTACCTTGAAACTGATCTCCATAGATGGTGCCCTGTCATGTCTGTTCGTATTCCGCAGCGCTTATGCGCGAGCCTGGTTATCGTTTTGACCACCCTCACCCCGGAACCCTCATGGTCGGATAACCTGCTCGAATCCTATCAACAGTCTTTTGTCACAGATCCTTCGCTGGCTCAAGCCAGGGCCAATCTGGACGCGGAGATGCAAAACCGGCCCCTGGCACGCTCTGCCCTATTGCCACATATGGGGCTTACCACCGGATTCGGGGAGAACACCGCTGGCATCACCGGGCTGGGAAATCCTATTTCACAGAACTACCCATCCAACAATTTCAGCGTCAACCTGACCCAAACCGTATTCAACGGGCAGGCCTGGACAGCGCTCACCCAGGCAAACGACCGGATCCAGGTCAGCGAAGCAGCCCTGGTCTATACCGAACAGCAGCTCGCACTCAAAGTGACAACAGCCTATTTTGGCGTGCTTCAAGCCGAAGCCCAGGAACGGGTTGCTGGAGAACAGGAAAATCTGCTCGACAACATCAACCAACAGACAAAGGCCACCCTGGAGGTCGGAACCGGCGACATCATTGCCGTTCATGAGGCGCAAGCCCGCCTCGATGCCGCAAAATCCGACCTGATCAAAGCGCGTAATACGGTGACCATTGCACGCCGCAATCTCCAGCGCCTGACCCATCATCCGGTAGCCCCGCTGGATGACCTCGGGCATTTCGAAGCCATGCCACCGCAACCAGCACAAAGCGAGCCCTGGGTAGAAACCGCTCTGGCCAACCAGCCGCTCATCCATCAAACCGAAGCGCAATTGCGCATCGCCCAGGAGCAGGTGGAGTTCAATCGTCGTGCCCGCTGGCCAGTGGTCAGCCTTCAGGGGGTATCGCAACATTCCCTGGGGTCCCCCTTTCCTAACCTGGATATCAACCAGAAAGGTGCCAGCCTGAATCTTTCCATGCCCCTGTTCGATGGCGGCCAGATTTCCGCATCAGTGGATCAGGCCCAGGCTCAGGCCCAGGCCAGCGTTCAGGCCTTGGCCGGCCTGCGTGATGAGGTCACGCTCAATACACAGACCGCCTTTCTAAACCTGCAGGACAGTGTGGCCCAGTTACATGCCGCAGAAGTGGCCGCATCCTCAGCCAAAGTATCACTGGAAGGCACCCGCGCCGGTTTTGAAGTGGGCACCCGTTCCATCATCGATCTGTTGAATGTGGCCACGGATTTTATTCGCGCCGAGCAAAATTACAATGTTGCGCTTTACGCCCATGTGGTGGCACGGATCAATCTCAAGGCGGCTGCAGGAATATTGACCGTGGCCGATCTGGAATCCGTTAACTCCCTGCTCATCCATTCCCCCCGGTAAAAGCGGCCTGTTTCACCTGTGCAGGCCCGGTTTCTCCTTGCTCCCTGCCTTCAGGTGTAATAATCTAAAGGAGTGCCTTCTTTAAGGCGATTTCTGTGAGTGGCTGCGATGAACTTCTCCAACATCACCGGAACAAAAGGTCAAATCATGCGATTTTATGGATGGATCATCGACATCATTGTCGTGTTTCTCATCCTGGTCATGTTAATCACGCTGGGAGTGGCATTCATCGGCGTGCTCTATGAGCTTTATGATGCCCTGACCAATCTCCGTCATGAAATCGCCATTCAAACCCTGGTCATTTCCATCCTGTCGGTCTTCATACTCATCGAACTCTTTCGCACCTTTACGGATTACCTGCAATTTCACCGCATTCGCATGCGGGTACTGACGGAGGTTGCCATTGTCTTTATCCTCCGGGACATTTTCATTGGTATCTACGGCCACAGCCTGCTATGGCAAGACCTCCTGGCGCTGTCAGTCCTTTTGGCTGTCCTGGTCACCGCCCGTATCGCTTCGGTCTACTTTACTCCTGACAAAAACAGCACGGAATAATGACCTAAACCTATGGCTGCTCCTCTGGTTCGCTGGACTCGCTGTTTCATTTCTGCCTCCTGGCATGCACTGGATGTCGGACGCCGGCTTTTTTCAAACCTATTGTTCCTGCTTTTCATCCTGGCAATGCTGGCACTGGCACTATATAACCTTCCGAAGCGTCTGGAAGACAAAACGGCACTACTGCTGGACTTTAAGGGGAGCCTCGTGGAACAGCATGCCGCCAACGAGGATGTCTGGATGCTGACGGGGGTCGGAGAGGATTTCAACAAAGGGGATACCCAGCTACGCGACATCCTGCAGGTACTTGAAGCCGCCGCGCACGATCCAAAAATCACCAGTGCCGTATTGCTGCTCGACGATCTGCGCTCCTCTGGTCTGCCCATGCTACGAGAAGTAGTGGCCGCCCTGGAACGCTTCAAAGCCAGCGGTAAACCCGTGGTTGCCTGGGGTTCAGGTTATGATCAGCGCCAATATTTTTTGGCATCCCATGCCAATGAAGTGTTTCTGGATCCAATGGGGCAAGTCCTGCTGGAAGGGTTTGGACACTACCGCAATTATTATCGCGATGTGCTCGACAAACTGGGCATTACCGTAAATCTGATGCGGGTGGGCACCTATAAGAGTTTTGCTGAACCGTTTATAGCCAATGGCCCTTCTCCAGCTGCAACTGAAGCGGAACGCGTGCTTTATACAGCCTTGTGGAACGCATATACCGTTGAAGTGGAAAAAGCCCGAAAGCTGCCCGCGGGAAGCCTGAATCAAAACATCAACGACCTGCCGCAATTGATGGCTACTGAACACGGCGATGCCGGTAAGCTGGCCCTATCTATTCGTTGGGTGGACGGACTCAAAACCCGCGATCAACTGAAGCAGTTGATGATTGCCAAAGGAGCCCCTGACAGCGAAGGAAAAAGTTTCAGGAAAATTTCTTTTGATGATTATCTGGCCCGGCAAAAGTCCAAGAAAAGCGGCGATGCCGTGGCGGTTGTTGTTGCCGAAGGTGAAATCCGCGATGGTCAGGCCCAGGCGGGCGCTGTCGGGGGACTTTCCACGGCCAAGCTGATCCGCACTGCGCGGGAGGATGATCAAGTCAAAGCCATTGTCTTGCGAATCAACTCACCTGGGGGAAGTGCCTACGCTTCTGAACTGATCCGGCGCGAACTGGAACTGACCCGCGCGGCAGGCAAACCCGTCATCATTTCCATGAGCAATCTGGCTGCTTCAGGCGGGTACTGGATTTCCCTCTCCTCCGACGAAGTCATCGCCGACCCGACTACGATCACCGGCTCGATCGGTGTATTCGCGCTGTTCCCGACTGCAGACAAAATGATGGATAAGGTCGGTATTCATACAGGGGGCGTCACTACAACCTGGTTAAGCGATACCCGCAACCCGCTGCGCCCGCTCGACCCCCGTTTTGGTGCGCTGATTCAAAGCAGTGTCAACCATATTTATGATGACTTCACCGCCAAAACCGCCTTGGCACGCAAAACCACGCCGCAAAAGATTGATGCTGTGGCGCAAGGCCGTGTGTGGACAGGGCAGCAAGCGAAAGAGCGCGGCCTGGTGGACCGCCTCGGAAGTTATGGCGACGCCCTTCAGTCAGCCGCCAGTCGCGCCAAACTAGGATCTGATTTTCGTGTAGCCTATATTGACCCGGAACCCACTGGACTGGAACGCTGGACACAGTGGTTTGGTTTCTCCGTGACACACATCCGCAATCAGTATCTTCAAAGCCACCTCAATTCAACCGGATTGTTACCTGATGCAGCCAGAGAAATCGTGGGTTCGCTGAGTTGGCTGTCCGACCTGTCAGATGGTCACAGGAACTTTCTGGTGCTGACTCACTGCTTATGCCAAGCCCCTTGACAATCCTGGGCAGGCTAGTTGCCTGACGGGATATTCAGGGCATAACGTCGCAACATTTCATCAGCCATTCGTTGCAACTGCTCTTCGACTTCGTGCCGCACAAAAGATGCGCCAAAGATACGGGCTAGAAAAGAATCGGGCACAATCTCTGCATGATAATTGATCAGTGCGATTTGATCCACGGAAGAAATATAAACATCGCTGTCCATTCGTTTCAAAGTGCCGGAAAGGTTTCTCGCCAGAATCCGCTTCATTGGCTCCAGTCTTATCTCTCTCTCCGACTCGAAAGGAAAAGATAGAAAACCATACCTTGCAGACCCTTTCTGCCGAATGATAAAAATGTCCCCGTTGCGCGAAATCACTTTGCTCGATGTCAAATTTCCCAGAATCGAGGTCATATGGTCAAAGTCGGTCATGACGTCCCAGGCGGTAGTTATTGGAACCTGGACCTTCATCGTCGCATCAACAGTGATGGTTTCTCCGACTTGTGACACTGCAATGATGGCCTTCTGTTCCGCGCCGAACACCACTTCGCTTAACAGTACGATCACAACGGACAAAGCCACTAGCGACAAGCGCTGTCTAAAAATTGTTGCAACTTTTGGGATTTCACTCATGACATCTTTTAAATCCTATAAACTGTTGCAGATTCATGGATTATTTTCCCCCTGTAACCCAATAATGGCGTCAACCATTTCGACTATACCAATATAGAGGCTTCCCATGTACATCCCTTCCTCCTTCCGCGAAAGCCGGATCGAAGTCATGCATGGCTTGATACGGCTGCATCCACTGGGGATAATAATCACCGGGGGGGCAGGCGGGCTCATGGCTTCATCGGTTCCATTTTTGGTCTATGCTGAGGAAGGAACAAGCGGCACGCTTCGCGCCCATATGGCAAGGGCGAATTCGCACTGGCATGAGCTAGGACGCGTGTCCGAGTGCCTCGTAGTGTTTCAGGGTGAGCAGGGTTACATTACCCCATCATGGTACCCAAGCAAAAAAGAGACTCACAAAGTCGTACCCACGTGGAACTACGCTACCGTTCACGCTTGGGGTAAACCACAAATCGTGGAGGATGTGGCTTGGTTGCGCCGATTACTCGAGGACCTCACCAATTCGCAGGAACACAAGCGCACTCAGCCATGGAAAGTAGGCGATGCCCCAGGCAGCTTCATTGAGGCACAAATAAGCGCAATTGTTGGTTTCGAAATTCCGATCAAGCGCATTGAAGGTAAGTGGAAAATGAGCCAGAACCGGCCTGACGCTGATCGAACTGGCGTTGTTGAAGGACTACGTGCTGATAACGACGCCCACCAAAATCTCGGCCTGGCTGAGATGGTGGCGGAACGCCTTCGCACAACCAGATCGCTTTAGCGTGATTCCTGAATCAGATATGAGGATACACGAAGCCCGTTGAGGAGTAGATGGAATATCGTTTTCTCACCATATGGCGCATCGAAGCGCCCATCGAAGCAGTTTGCGAAGCCATTTACCAGTCCCTGATCTGGCCAAAGTGGTGGCGTAATGTGGAGAGAGTCGAGGAACTTGCGCCTGGCGATGCCCAAGGTATCGGCAACGTGCGGCGATACTCCTGGAGGGGCCGCTTGCCGTATCGCCTTACTTTTGATATTTGCGTTAGCCATATTGACCCGCTAACTGCCATCGATGGCATCGCCAGCGGTGATGTCGAAGGCAAGGGTCGTTGGTCATTCACCGCTGATGGGGCAGTGACTGTCGTGCGATATGAATGGTGGGTACGCACCACACCAGTCTGGATGAACCTGCTGGCACTGGTTGCGCGTCCATTCATCAGGTGGAATCATAACGCCGTCATGCAACAGGGGGGTGAAGCACTGGCGCACATGCTCAATGCCCGCCTGGTCCAGATCGCGCATTACTGATATACAGCCATCGGCATACCAAAACAGCCGTTACTCCGAACAACCCATGGGTAATCAAAGTAATCCACCCTCGCGCCTGTACGAACCACGGAAAGATTGCCGTAAAGCCGTATAGATTGAGCAGGTAAAGTGCGATGCCAAAACCAAGGCCTGCCAGAAGTGCCTTGCTGGCATCAAGTCGAGCGGTAAGTGCCGCCACAAATGCGGTATAAACAATCGAAATTGTGAAATGGATAAGCGTGGCTGTCAGCATGACACTGGGAAGGAATGTGGCTGACGGTGATAACACTGAACTGCCCAGCACCAATGCCGCGGTCAGTCGTGTATCGCGGAACAGGATGGCGGGGAAATCATCAGTAAAAATCAGCCAGAGCACAGTTTGCATCAGCACAACCAACGTACCGGTAATTAAACCGGCCCAGATCGTTACACGCCAGCCAGGCTGATATCGATTTATGCGGCATTTACTCATCGGCTGTTTTGTATTCACTGAACTTGTGCAGTCCCAACGATTTTAATAGCTGCTGCCCAGGATACAACGTTAATGATTATTGGAGTTTCCAATGCAGCGCAGGCATCCAATAATTACCACCACATGGCGCCGGCGTGACACCAGAAATAAGGACGTATAACCATGGGAATCCTGACTAACATCATCGTCGCCCTACACGACGAGGTCGAAGCAATCGGTGAATCGTTGCACCCGGTCGACGAGTGGAACGGCATTGAGTTGCGCGATTTCGACACTGCAAAGATCGCAACCCTGCACATCGTGCTGACCGGCGACCTGTTCGATGACGCGGTTGTTCGTTACGAACCGGTCTATGTCTCCGACGTCGAAGGCGCTCTGGTACTGCGCATCCCGGACGAGGTGACAGGCCGTCTGGCTGACCTCGACGAGGAACAACTCGACCAGGTTGCCATCGAACTGGCGGCGACCGAAGAATTCGAGTCTGAAGGCTGGGGAGAGGAGGCAATCGCCGCCATGCTCGGCGAACTCGGCGAACTCGCCCACTTTGCAGATTCGCGAGGTCAGGTACTGTTCGTCTGGATGCATCCCCTGCACACCTGAAAGGTTAGCCTCGAACCGGGGCTGTTATGCTGACTTGTTGCCATGACCGATACACTCGCAACGCTACCTGTGCATCGTTGGCAGCGTAGAGCATTTGCCGTTCAGTCAAGAACGGATTTGACCAATTCGTTGTCGCTGTCCTCTTGGATTTCTGCATGCGCTGGCCAAAAAACCTGGCCACTGCGGCCTTGGCCCCCACATCTGCACGCTTTTCCTGGCGTAGAGTGATCGCCAGATCAAGAACATGAACGGGACAAATCTCCAGCTTGCTTTGCAGGCGCCTTAAATCGTCGCGAAGACCAAACCCCACCTTCAGCACCTGCAGCGACTCCAGAATTGCTCGCAAACCATCTAGCGCCTGTCGATTGGTGATTGGGTAAAGATACGCCTTGTCATCAGTAGCCAGTTGGACCAGATGCGGGCCATCTGATACCTCGCCCTTGGTAAAGGTTGGTTTCGATTCGGTATCGAAGCCAATGACATCAGCTGCCATCAACACCTTCAGCGCCGCACTTGCATCCTGTGCCGACCGAATAAGGCACACGTCCGCCAGTTGGATTCCCTTGTAAAGCGGCAGGTCATTCAACAACTGTGCACGCGATCCCTCCCCTCTTTTTTGGCGGCATACATTGCTTTGTCTACTTTTTGCAATATCTCAGACACCGATTTAGGGGGTTGCTCAATCGTCGTGCAACCGATACTTGTGGTGATATTGAAAGAGTCGGCAGCCAAACGATTCCTAATTTTAAAAAATAGTTGCTGGCAATAGAACATGCAGTCCACGGTTTTAGTGTTAGGCATGAGAATGGCAAACTCGTCTCCGCCTAAACGTGCAATCGAATCAGACTGCCGGGTGTTCTCTCGTAGAATTTTGCCCAGACTCTGCAACGCCACATCACCTGTGTGATGCCCCCTCGAATCATTCAAAGCCTTAAAGTGATCGAGATCGATAAGCGCCAACGAAAATGTGCCGCCATAGCGCTGTTGTCTCGCGATTTCCATGTCGGCAATAGCCTCAAATCCTCGGCGATTATGCAATCCGGTTAGCCAGTCAGTGGTCGCAAGTTCTACATTTTCAAAATAATTTGTGCGTACGGATCTGGCCAAGAAAACAACCAGCGTGGCAGCCACAAAAAACACAAGCATGTCAACAATAAGAGGCAAAACAGGTAGGCCCTGTGAGAGAAAGTCTGTCAACTGAAATACCAGCGCCAGGGCAATCCCGATAAAAGCCGCGATCAGCCGTTCGCAATTCAACGCAATCGCCGCTAACGGAAAAACATAAAGCACATGCAAATAAATATCGAGCGGGGTAAGCAAATCCAGCGTCAATATGACAACCATCATAAACAAGCTGACGACAAATACCGCTGTCGGAGGGTAAGTTCCTGGCGTTGAGAAACTTTGAAGCAATTGCATCTCCATTACCGTTTTTTGATGAAGCACCGAACCCTAACACAATATTACAACGGAATAGATGCGTTCTAATAGTTAGAAGTATTTAATGTGGTTGAGTGCCCTGTGAGCATTGTTAGATAGCGATCTGTCGTCCAATTTCGACCACCCCATCGCTGGGTAGTCTGAAAAAGTCCGTGACGTGTACCGCATTTCTTTCCATCCAGGCAAAGATCGCTTCAGCCCAGTGAGGCAGGCCCTTACCATCTTCCCTGTGAAGGACGGTTTCATGCCCGACGTAATAGACTATATCGTCAATTTGAATACGGCAACCCTGTCCAAGTGCGTGTTTAAGCACCTCAGGAATGTTCGGTCTCTCCATAAATCCATATCTTGCTGTCGCACGCCAGAAACCTGGTCCAACTTCCATCAATGACAAGCGTCCGGAATTCTCGATCCATGGAACAGACTCTGACACAACGGTGAGCGCAATAAGAGACTCATGCAATGCACGGTTATGCAGAACATGCCAAATCATGATTGGTGGTGTTTCGAACAATGTCCTGGTCAGAAAGACAGCAGTGCCAGGAACCCGTGGAATTTTACGGGTCACGACAGACTCGAGAAACTCCTTAGCTGGAATAACTCGCTCGCTAAGGATTTTTACAACAGCTGTCGACCCGCTATGCCATATCCACATAGCCCCATAAATCAGGCTGGCCAGAAGCAAAGGGAAGTAGCCGCCATCGGCGATCTTCGTGAGGTTTGCAATGAAAAAACTCGTATCAATGCAAAGAAAAATGCCGGCAACCGTTCCGCTTGCGAGCAGGTTCCAGCCCCAAATCTCGCGCATGGCAATGAAAAGCAATACAGAGGTCATTAACATGGTTAGCGAAACGGCGATACCGTAGGCTGCAGCCAGGTTGTCAGACTTGCCAAAGAACAACGCCAGGCCAACTGTAGCAATCATAAGCAACCAATTGATGATTCCGACATAGATTTGCCCGTAACCTTTCGCAGAGGTCTGAGTGATCCGCAGACGAGGTAACCAGCCAAGCTGGATTGCCTGCCGGGTCATCGAGAATGCGCCGGTAATAATTGATTGGCTGGCGATAATGGTTGCAATCGTCGCCAAGGCAATGAATGGGATCAGGACAGACTCTGGGCACAACTGATAAAAAATATTATCGGTAGTTGACGCACCGTCGAGGACGATCGCGGATTGCCCGGCATAATTCAACGCCAGGCTTGGCAGTACTATGGCTGACCAAGCGAGCCTGATAGGACGGGGGCCGAAATGCCCCATATCTGCATAGAGGGCCTCCGCGCCCGTCACGCACAGGAAGACACCGCCCAAGACGAGAAAGCTCGTGAGCCCATTTGAGAAGAGAAAACGAATGCCGTAGATTGGGTTCAGGGCGGCCAGGACAGCCGGATGTCTGGAAATCCCCCATATGCCGAGGATCGCAATTGCGAGAAACCAAGCACCCATAATCGGGCCAAATGCCCTGCCGATTTGTGCTGTGCCAAGAGGTTGTATCGCAAAGAGTGCAACAAGAACCGCCACTGTGGCTGGTAGGACATAGGGTTTCAAAACCGGTGCGGCGATATTTAACCCTTCAAGCGCGGAAAGTACCGAGATGGCCGGAGTGATTGCTCCATCGCCATAAATCAGTGCTGCCCCAAATAGTCCGATAGCAACAATAGTCGGTCTCTGGTGTTTCTTGACTGCCAACAAGGACATCAGGGCGAGAACACCTCCTTCCCCGTCATTATCGACCCTCATCGCAAAGCCCACATACTTCACGGAGGTAACAATAATGAGCGTCCACAAAATCAGCGAAAGTGATCCCAGGACAACATATGGAGCAGGCATGCCACCTGTCATGTTGAGAATGGTTTTGAGGGTATAAAGCGGACTCGTCCCGATATCGCCAAAAACGATTCCGAGTGCCGACAGTCCCATTACGCCGAGACCTGGTTTGCTTTCTGTGCGCCCCATGTCTGGCAATTGTAGTGTCAACGCAGCGAAGAATAATTCGCCGGCACCCATGTATAGCTGCCGGCGTTGGCTCGCAAGTGCCCTATCCCGGGAAATGCAAGGTGTGCTCCTGCGACCCGGTAACCTTGTTTGGCAGCATCAGCGAAAGCCTTCTTACGCTCTATTGAGGCGGCTTCTGAATCGGTATCGAACTTCATCACCACCGATGGATCGGCAAACTGTACCGCCGCCACGTGCATTAAATCTCCCCACAGTACAAGCTTTTGACCATTACTTTCGATCATGTAGGTGGTGTGCCCCACAGTGTGGCCCGGGCTGGCAACGGCTTTAATACCGGGAATGAGTTCCGTGTCCCCAATAAATGGCTTGAATTTTCCTGCGGCGACGTAAGGATTGAGAGATTCCATCGCTCCCTGGTAGGAAGTTTTCGCCTCCTTCGATGCAGCATCCATGTGGGCCTGGCTCAACCAGAAGTCTGCTTCGCGCTGATCCGCACGCACCGTCGCATTGGGAAAAGCAGGTTTTCCGCCGATCATGAGACCGCCGACGTGGTCGGGATGCATGTGCGTTATGTAAATTTCGTCAATCTGCTCCGGTTGGTAACCTGAGGCCTTCAGATTGGCAATAAGGTTACCAAGCGTGGGGCCGAAGAGTGTGCCTGCGCCTGTATCAATCAATACCAGCCTGGAACCGGTATTGACCAGATAACCGTTGACGGATGTCTCGACAGGATCCTTGAGATACGCGTTTGCCAGTGCCCTTTCAATCCTGGCCGGGGTTGTATTGCCAAGCAACTTGCCCACGGGCAGCGCTATGGTCCCATCCGATAGCGCAGTCACCTCGAAATCGCCAAGCATCATGCGGTAATAGCCTGGCGCCTGGGTCTTCATCAGCGGAGCGCCGGCATGTGCAACAGTGGACAGGAGCGTGGCAAAGGCCAGGGCCAGGGCCAGGCAGCAGATAAGCCGACGATAGAACGTCATAGGGATTCCTCTGGTTTCCCAGTATAGCTTAACGTCCCCTAAAAATTCCTCAAGAGGTTCTAAACCCGAGATTTGTTATAAACGGACTGGATTTTGTGACGAATCAACACGTTGACCCATAACTCCCCTACAAACCCGGTAGGTGCCTGGCGGCCATAATCTTACACTCCGAAACAATTTTTTCGCCCACTGAGGTAGACTTATCCACAGTTTGGTTCTCCCCACCAATTAGCAGGTATTCAATCAAACTAGAGTGAGGAATTAAAATGAGCAATATTATCCCTTATGTGGCCTTGATCGATAACAGTGAAGAGCGAGCTCCCCTGGTGCTTGTTCTGGACTGCTCCGGCAGCATGTCAGAGGAAAACAAGATCAACTTGCTGAATGATGGTCTTAAAACACTGGCCTCCGAGCTGAAGGACGATCCCATCACGGCACGGTGTGGACGGATCCTGGTCATCGCATTTGGCGGGGATAACAATGTGGAGATCATGGGGGACTGGACGGATGCGATGGATTTTTCTCCGAAGGAACTGGTGGCTGGTGGCATGACGCCCATCGGTGCCGCCATGAAATGTGCCCTCGATGAAATTGAGTCCCAGAAATCCCAGATGAGAAGCGCTGGTGTCCCCTATAAACGCCCTATCATCATGTTATTGTCAGATGGCGAGTCCACGGACGACTGGCACTCCGTGGCAGTGGATTGCAGAAAAGCAGAATCCACACACAAGGTCAATGTGATGCCCATTGGAATCGGGCCAAAGGCCAACAAGGATACCC
>DAIDTL010000003.1 GCA_027457225.1 Ferrovaceae bacterium | reverse complement strand
GTTCCACCCGTGTCGCCGCATCACAGTGCGACGTCACCTTCGATCTCAGGATTGAGATCCACAGGCTGTTTGAGGGCCGCCAGCATCGAACGCGCCAGATCGTCCGGCAAGGCAGTGGTGCGCTGCCCGGACTGGATGTCCTTTTCCAAAAGGTTCAGGAAACTCGTGATGACGGGGTCTTCGTGAGGGGCATCCTCCGCACGGCTGACGATGACTTGGGATCCGCGCAAATCGAAGGCCACCTTGCTTCCGACATCGACACCGAGCGCTTGCCTAATGGGCTTGGGCAGGGTGATCTGCCCCTTGGTGGTGATGGTAGCGACTTCGTGAATGGATGACATGGCGCGGCTCCTGGTGAATGGACCAATAGTAAGGAAATTTCCTTACAATGTCAAACGTTCTAGCCAGAATCAGCTGCGGCCAGGATTCGATCCCTGCTTCCCTATCCAATAGTTTCTGTTAAGGCTTATTGCCTGGCAACCGTAACAGGGCGCAACTGCAGATCAGTACTCAGGTCACGGGATCGATCAACTTCTGAATCCAGAATTGATACATACCGAAAAATGTGTCCGGATTCTCACTTTCGAATAACTGCCACTGATCGAGATGGGTAAGTGTTTGATCCTCGGGGAAACGCAGTCGATAGGCACGAACCACTCTGGGGTCTAATTCAAATCCAAGAAAGCCCAGGTTATTTTCCCGCAAAAACGAGTCAATGGCTGCCAATGTCATGCGATGCTCCTGAACATGGAAGAGCAAATCACGACAAGCGCTGGTACTGAAAAAATCGAGGGTCCTTACGGCCTTGCCGAGATTTTCATGTTTGTCCCAATCAAGCAAATATTGCCTGCACTTTCGAATTTCATTGGCCGTCGTCCCGTAACCTTGCCCGGCGATAATGGCACGCGCCCTGACAATGTCACGTCGCGCCAATTCGCTGTAGAAGCCGAGCTTCATGAACCCACCAGGGCGAAGGATGGACAGAAGCACCCGCCACCCTGCCCAGGGATCGGCAAGGTGATGCAACACACCCACTGACTCAATAACGTCGAAGTCACGCCCGATTGCCCCTAAATTCAGCAGGTCAGCCTGAACATACTCAATGGATGTCAGGCCAAGTTCTTGTGTCTTGCGCTTTGCATAACCAAGGCTGCTCAGACTCAAGTCAACAGCCAGTACTGTCGCCCCATGGAGTTGTTTCGCAGTTGCAATTGAATGCTGACCAGTACCGCATCCGGCAATCAAAACCTCCAAGTTGCCGGTCATGGGGCGGTACTTTAAACCAGCCAGTGGGAATTTTTGGGACAAATATCCGAGGACATGCTTTGCTTTTGGTGTTGGAGCCACCTTAATCCAGCGTGGATAAGGATTATCCTCATACTGATTCTGAACCAGTAGCGACACATCGTCTTCGATACGGGTCACTCGAGAAATCGTAGCGCGCAACTGGCGCTCTTCTTCCGGTTCGCCTATCTGTTGTACAAGCACTGCCTTCACCGGGTCAGGCCAATGGGTATCCAGGAGTCGGGCGGCAAGCGGGATAGAAAAGAGCGGAAAGTAGGTTGCAACCGCTATCGGCCAAAGTGCCGGAACCTCAGTCCCGGCCTCAAGTGCTGCAACCAGTGAATGTCGTAAATCACCCGCCTTTCGGATCTCGGCATCAGTATGGGAGAACACGTATTCATTAATAAAACATTGGCTCGCCAGGGCACAGTAGAAATCCATGGCCGCACTCATCACGCACTCGGAAGCCTTTGTTCCGTCAATGGCTTCGAGCATGGCATACCGTACCGTGGTCAGAAAACGTTCGGTCTCAATGTCATCGATATGGGCAGAATTGAGTAAGGCACACAGCAATGGATCAGATTGAAGGGCAGTGAGGCCGCCTGTCCCAAACAGATCTTGAATTGACAACCGTAGAGGCCAAGCACGGGTTGCCCGCGCCATGGCCTCCTGAATATCCGGGTTAAGCTTGACCAAATCGATAGAAACCCCTGCAAGGTCGGCGGGTCTTCCCCAAGGTTCGGTTAAGGCGCGAACCAGGGCCAATCGAATCTCGGCATTGTCAGCCGTAACAGGCAGGTGCTTGACACAGGTTACAAAGATGTTTTTTGCTTCAACTGTTTCTTCAAGCCTGAGGGATTGCATGATGCAGTTCATGGACATCACCGACTTGCCTTGTGCGTTGAGCAGCAAGGCAAGATTATTAAGAGCCGTGACATCATCGGGCTTGATCTCCAGCGCGCGTCGGTAGCTCGTTACGGCGTTATCAAATTGCCCAAGGTCATTTAGGGCATTACCCAGATTGTTGTGCGCTTCGGCGAGATCGGGCCTGAACTTGAGTGCCAGGTGATAACTGGCCACCGCGTCATCGGGCCGCCCGAGCGCTTTCAGGGCATTGCCCAGGTTGTAATGCGCTTCGGCATCATCAGGCATGAGTTCTGCCGCCCTTTGCAGCTCGAACAGGGCCATTTTGCTTTGTGCTATAAGGGAAGCTCCCAGTGCCTTCCAGACTGATCCGGAACCCGGATACCGCTTGAGCAGTTTGCGCGCCAGGTTTTCCATTTCCACATAGCGCCCGGAATTGAACAGGGAGGCAAACTGGTTAATTTCAGTTGGTGACGGTACAGAAACTTTTGGTTGGGTGGTTTGAGTGACCGGACGTGCTGCCAATTTGTTCTGGCAACATTTTTTGTATTTCAGCCCGCTGCCGCAAGGACAAGGATCATTTCTTCCGGTGTTCACTCATGAACCTTTTCATAGTGAGCATTTGCCCAACCCGCTAGCTTGAGGTCGGATATGACACGACCGCAGGCATTATAGTGCACAGAAGGGCGATGCCTCATTCGTTTGAAATACGCTGCCACAAAGCGGTCGGTCACCACCATCCTTCTGTATCCGGCTCACAGGGAAAACCCCGGATAGCCGAAGGCCCCGCGAATCACTTCAACATCCTTGTTGGAAACGCCGCCGGCACGCAAGGTTTCATACCAGGTGGCCTCTACTTGCCCCTTCATGTCGGCGACAATCTTCTCCGCTTCGTCCTGCTCAAGCAGAAAGCGTGCATGCTGGGAGAGTATGTTTTTTGCATTGGCGTAGCGGCCCTGATCGCCGCAGTCCATGGCGAGGTCGCGGCGCTCTTGAGCGACCGCCGGTGAGGGCGTCAGATCGTAGGCAGGTGAGAGCTTCCAATCTCTCTCCCTGGCAATTACGGCGTGGTTGCGCGGATGATCGTCGATGTTGGAAATAAGCGCGTTGAAACACACCCGGCGGAATAATTCGCGGGCGTCCTTCCTGGCATCGGCGACGATCCGGCGCAGCTCTTCGACAAGGATCACGTAGGACCAGCGCGCCCGCCTTTCCAGTGCTTCGTCTGCACGCAGGATCGTCAGGCCACTGACCATGCGCGCGCGCGTGTACCCTTTTGCCGTCTTTTCGCGATCGAATCGCTTGATGAGCAGAACATCTTTGCCACCGATCGATTCGATCCGGCTTTCCGCTGCCGTGATGCCGCACTCACGGGCCAGCCGCAGCATGGCGTGCTCGACCCGCGTGTTGTTCCAGCGGTCATCCGAGCGATTGAATTTCGCGACCCAGAGACCGTCATCGTCCTGGACGACCGCCTTCGGCCGCGCACCCCCCATCGAAGTGCCGAGCAGCAGGAGGTCCTGGACCTGCTGCGCTTCGGGATCGTTCGGAAGGTCGTCCTTGACCAGCGCATCCGCGAGCGTCTGAAGTTTTTCCAGATCGAGCGTCTTGTTGAATTTCCGTTTCGGGGCGGGCGGAACGTTGTTCGGGCCAAAGCCAAGCGCGCCGACCCGGTCATCGGGCGACTCCAGAAGATAATCCAGTTCGCCGAGCTGTGCTTTGCCGGCATGCTTCTCGATAATGCGGCGGCCCCAGTTGTCCGGTGCCGCATCACGCAGTGCGCCGAAGACGCCATTCAACTGGGTGGTCTCATAGGTCCGTGTCGAAAGTTTGAGTTCAACGGGATCGATCTCAACCGCCTGCGGATCGTCCAGATACTTGCTGCGATAGACGAACTGCCCAAGTGCGTCGCCTCTCGTGTTTTTCGTCAGGACGAATCTGCCCACCGTTACCGCAGACAGTTGTCCCGGTAACGTGATGTAGACAAAGCACTCGGAGACCGAGGGCCTAGAATTCATTGCTGAGGCCAGCGCCCTTGCGGGCACGCAGCTTCTCTTTGGCGGAGACAAGGGTCAGCCCTTGTTCGTCCTTGGCGGGATTCGCGAGGTCGGCCAGAGGCTGGAGCAGATCGTAGACCCACAACAGGGCAGCATAGACGCCTACGCCGGTTGAGGGCTTGCCCTTTTCGGCGTCCATGACCGCGCGGCGTCCCGTCCCGATTTTCTGGGCAACTTCCTCGATTGTGTCATTCCGCCGAATGCGAGCCGTACGAAGGTTGTCACCCAGACGCTTGAGCGCCTGTTCGACCGGATAGGGCGGAGCTTTTAGCAGTTGGTTACGCGCAACCATATTCCCTCAAGAGTACTTTATACAGGTTAAAGTTCTCTCAAGAGCATATATCAAGTCGATCTGTTTTGCAATAAAGTACTATTCAAAGCACTTTAATTAGCTTAGCGTGCTCTCAAGAGTACTAAATAGACAGTATGGGGAACCTGGATTCATCGTAAGGAGGGATAAGACGACGGAAGGGTGGCGCGTGGTTTACCACTGTGAACACGGCTAATTTTGGTGGATTTTGCCTTGCCTGCGCTGCGGTAGGGTTGAACTCATGAGCCGGCAATTCCGGCGATTTTCCGTGCGCAACGCTTAAGCCGGGACTCACGAATGGCCCCGTCTTTCGCTGCCACCATAACTGAAGCGATAACCGGCTAACCCATCATGCAAGCAGTTGCAGCTTTTACACTCCCAGAATTATTTTTCTGCCCAGGCCTCATTCCCGCAATTTTCCTGACCGCCCCCATATCCAGCAGCAGCACCTCGCCGCGGTGGGCATCAATCAGGCCGTTGCGCCTGAATTCCGCAAAAATCCGGCTCACGGTTTCCTCACTTAGCCCGAGCAGTTCCGCAACCTCAAGCCGTGAAAACACCAGAGGAAAAGGCTCATTGTAATCAGCCCCGGTGGGAACCAGGGACAGGATTAAAGAGGACACTCGCGCATGCGCCGGCTTGATTCCGAGGTTACGAATCATGATCCGGGCCCGAATGAGCTCATCGCTGAAACGCCGGATGATATTCAGGGCCACGGACGGGTTTTCTTCGAGAATGCACCGCATATCATTATGGGTAATACAGCATACTTCTACCGGAGTGAGGGCCGTCGCAGTGTAGGGATAGACAGCGTCGGAAGTTTCGAAACCCACCAGCTGGCCGGCGACGAGCACACCCAAAATCTGTTCACGCCCCGCCAACGACCTGGTGGTTAGTTTCAGTTGGCCAGATCGAAATACCATGAGTTGTCTACAAGTATCCCCTTCGCGAAAAACGTTTTCCCCCGCCGCATATCGACGGCGACTCAGCAGGCCCCGGATTTCACATACCGGATGCGCGCTTTGGCCGCCGGAAGATAACAACGCCCCACACAGGACGCACTGATTGTTTTGGCAGTGATGGCTCAGCATTTTATTCTCGATAAATAACGGGCTCAGAGACCAATACAACAACTCAGAACCGGTGGACGATACCGACACCGTAGGTGTTGTAGGTCACCGGCTGTCCGCCGGCAGGCCCACCGGGGATCTGGCCGCCGGATTTTTTGTCGAACATCAGCCCTGCGTAGAAATTGGTGCGCTTGCTCAGGTCGTAGTCGGCGAGAATCGAGATATATTGATCAGAACCCGATGGCTGGGCCTTGACTGCGCCGCCCTTGAAGCCGTTAACGGAGTTGTAGTTCCCCGCTTGCAGTTGTGCGTCGTAGTAGCCCGCCGAAAGGCGGAACGCCTGCGTGACCTGCCACTTGCCGCCCGCCCAATAGATGTTGTAGGTCTTCTCGCCGAGGAACTCGCCGGTGAAGGCGTTCAGGGGGTTGATGGTGTAGCCGTACACCTGCGTCAGGGTGGCATCAGTCCCCGGATTGCTGGGGGTGTTCCACTGAATACGCTGGTAGCCGGCCGTCAGCTTCATGGGATCGATCACTTGATAGCGGAGCGTGGCCGTGAAGGACTTGAGGTTGAGGAACTGGGCGCCCACCGGGTTGGCGGAAGGATCTGAGAAAATGTTGGTGGAATCCTGCGCTTCCTGCGCGGCGAGCTCAAAGCCGATGCGCTTGCCTTCATAGCCGAAGCTCGCTTCGCCGGTGCTGCGCGCCGACGTATTGCCCGCCATCCCGCCGATACCATAGAGGGCATTGAAGGCGAAGTCGCCAAAGTTCTTGGAATACTTCACCGAGTTGTCGATCCGTGCGCTGTCAGTGGCCCCGCCGCCGCCATAGAAACCGGAGAAGTTGATAGGCGAGAACATTTGGGCGTTGACTGGATCATAGCCGCCAGAAATTGCAGTAATGATGTCGAGCTCCAGACTGTTTTGGCGGCCCAACGTGATGGTACCCCAGTCGTTGTTGGACAAGCCGATCAACGCGGCACGGCCGAAAAGTTGGCCGTTCAAGCTCGTGTCTACCACCATGCTGTAGGACTTGTTGGGATACCCGGCACCGGCAAGCCCCGAGGACGACAGCATGCCGTTGGCTGCGCTGATGGCCGATTCCAGACGGAAGAATGCCTGGTTGCCGTTGCCTAAATCTTCCGTGCCTTTGATCCCCCAGCGAGTCTGGTATTCGCCCCCATTCATCATGCCGATGGTAGTACCAAGCTTCTGGTAGGAACCAGCGCCAGTAGGACCTGCGCCGGTCACGAATGTGGAACTGAAGTTGCCTGCATGGGTCAGCTCCGCCACACCCAGGTCTAAAATGCCATACAACGTCACATCCGCATGCACGGTACCCGCCACGGCACTCAGTGCAGCGAGGGCAATTAGGGATTTTTTCATTTTAGTGCTCCAAGAATAAACATGGTTATGAGTAATCGGTAAGGTAATCTCATGATTCTGTGCATCAGCACCCCTCAACGGGTTTTCGCGGCGCCCACACGACACAATGGCCATTTGGACTAATGCCACCTTGAATCACAGCGCACTGATCTTCTTTCTCCGGCGCCCTGGATTTAAGAAAATGAATGCAGTCCTTGCATGACTGCGTGCCTTCGGATTCCAGTTTGTAGGTCACCATCTCTTTGGTAAGCGTCGCAGCGGCCAGGGCGGGCCTGAGACCTGCCAGGAGCACACCAGAAAACCAAGCGAATCCGAGCAGGAGCCGGCGTCTGGCCAGTGAGTGCTTTCTGATCGTATGTTGGATCATGGAATCACACCTTAAACTGCAGAAAGGTTGGTATCGGACCCGACTTCCTTCGGCGACGGACTGTCTTCCCGCGGGAAGTTTTTCCGTACAGCGGCGACAGCCTCAGCCAGTGCTTCTGCAACAAAGCCGATGTAGGGGCTGTCGGAGCGGGATAACATATCAACGTAGCAGTCAACCCAATGACCGAAATGCTCTGTAGTGAAACCAACCGCGATTTCTCCGGCTACCTCACTACTTTCTGCAGCATCGGCCAACTCCGAGAGGAATGTCAGGACGAATCCGATATGGTCAAGAGGGCGATGGGGCCCTTGGTTCATGGGGTCGACGTCTAATGACAATGGCTCGAAATCTATGGCGTCGTACCAGGCTCTTAAAGCGTCCCCCCCATCGTAGCGAGCGGGTGGAAAGTTGTAATACCCCTTGATTTGACGCATCTTGGCCAGCACATGCGCATAGGGAGGGACATAATGACCGGATTGAGGAACGCAAAGCGTATCGTAGAAATCTCGTGAGGCTCTCAAAAGGTCAATTTTGGTATGGTGGGTCTCTGCCAGGATGGCAAGTAATTTTTCATCAGGTGGCAGCAATACCATCGCAGCAGCAGCGGCGAGATGGCCAGAAAGGGCGGTATCAGACATGTGTGACGTCCTTCTCAAGACGTGCCCGTGTGTTGAAGAACACGACACTTCCTCCGACCAGGTCCATCAGTGACATCTGCCAGATATCCGGATCGCGGCGCAGGATGGGATTAAGATGAATACCGGCGCGACGAATTTTGTCACCTTCCACCCGCTTACCATCGATCTGATGATTCGTGGCCCCATAGCCCCAGTGGCCATACCCCACCTCGTAGGCAATCACCCCGGGACGAAGCCCCTGGCGCACGCGTGCAAAGCCCTTCCGCTTCCCTTCGGGTGTCACCACCCAAATCTCATCACCGTCACCTATGCCCAGATGCTTTGCATCTGCAGATGCAATCAAAATGCCGTTGTCTGGCACCAATTCCCTGATGACGTAGTTGGAGCTCAAGCGTGAGTGGCTTTGAAGGGCACCTTTAAAGGTGATGATGGTGAGCGGCCAGGCATTTGGATCATCAATACTGTCAAGGGGCTTTCCCAGGGCAGTCGTCGGCTCGACCCAGGTAGTGGTGCCGAGGAACTGAATGCCGCTCATGCTGTCGCGGGTAAGTGCAACTTCCTCAGCATAGAAATGCAAGGTTTTGGTAAAACGGTGGCTCAGCCTGTCTCCATCGTGCCCTTGTTGGTAAGGCTCAAAGCGGCCTCCGCGTGACATCACACCCAATACTTTGGGCCACTCGGACTCCCGCAAAGCCTGTTGATACCGGTCGTGGAACGCCAGCAAGTCCCCGGCTTCGATTTCCTCTGCAGTGGCATCAGGCCTGTCATCTCCACCCACCCCCGTTTCGAAAGCAATGTTGGCTGTGGCCTTCAGATACCAGTCTTCCTTGCGATTCAGCGGCCAGAAGTTTTTACCGGATGCGTCGGGAATCCCTTTACTGCCATATCCAACCATGCCAAGCCGTTTCCCAATATCAATCAGAAACTCCTCCAGACACATCAGGCGACCGTCTTCCGTTTTTTGGACCAGCTCGATGACCGGCCAACGCACGCCTGTTCCATTCGTGAGCGTCGTTGGAAGCGTGTCTATATGCGTCCACGATTCCAGATAACTTCCATCCGGGATAATGTAATCGGCATACATGCTTGTATCCCCGACCACAATGTCGCTGGCAATGATCAGGGGAATATTCTTCGGATCCTTCACAACATCGACGAAAGCCTGGTTTCCCTGGCTTGGAACACTGTAGAAAGGTGTCGCCATATGCCACATCAGGATATCGATGCCATAGGGGTACTTTTGAACGGCTGAAGGAAGAAGTTCTGTATAAACTTCGAAGCTCAGCGGAAACCACGGCCGTTTGGCTGGATAGGGATTCTGCCCGGCCTTTACTTTGTTCCTGTACTCACTGGTCTCCTCGTAATGAGCCTCTTCACGAGACAACTTCACGCCATAGGCTCGCCCCTCTGCACCTGGCAGGGCCATCAGGTCATAGATACCCTTCTTGTAACCATATCCCCCACCCCCGAAAGTTGCGCCTCCCGTCCAGTTCAAATTACCGACCATCAAATTGAGTAACAACACGGCCACACAGTTGTAATAGCCGTTGGGATGCTTGACCACACCGCGATACGCCTCACTCACCGCCTTGCGTCCATGCCTGGTGAATTCCTCTGCCAGCGCCACGATACGGTCTTCGGATATTCCACAGATTGCTGCGTAATCGGACAGGCTATGCGTCTGGGCTGCTTCCTTTAACAGGGTAAATGCGGTCTTGACCTTTATTCCATTGACCACCCCGGAAAAATCGATGGATCCGGCTGCGGTTTCCGCTGCCTTCGTGGCCCGGCCCGATGCGGCGCTGATTACGACGTGATCAGGTTCGCCGTCACCCTGACCGAAGCCCGCTTCCTCTGAAGTCAGGAAACGGTTGGCGTGGGGATGTTTCGGATCAACGATAATCAGGTGTGTTGCATCTGTATGGGATAATTCGCCTGCCGTTTCGGCGGATTTTTGCGCAGGATGGCTGAGGTAATCTGCGTTGTAACGCTTCTGCTCGATAATCCAGCGAATCATGGCCATGGCCATGGCACCATCAGTTCCAGGTTTGATTGCCATCCAGTTGGCCCTATCGCCGATGACGCCTCCGCGACCAAGCATGGGATCTACGACAACGTATTTAAGTCCATCAGGTTTGGTTCGGGCCTCAGCCGTGTACTTGGCGAGAGTCTGCATTGGAAAATTGGCGTCACCGGGCTGGGTTCCCCAGAAAATGATGAACTTTGCCTCGCGAACATCCGGCTTGAGCATATGTTTACCTGGGTAAATGGCGGCAGTGGCCACATGGTGGCTGACTTCGCAGACATTCACATGTTCAAAGAAATTCACGCTTCCGAAGGATTTTCCGAAGCGACTGGCAAACTCCAGCCGGCTCCCGACGATACGCCCCCCCTGAAACAAGAGGCCATTTGTGCGGTGGCCCAATTCTGGCGCCATCGGGTCTATCAATTCATTGCACTTGGCATAGAGGCCTCGGAAGCCAAGAACATTAATGTCTTTACTGGCAGAATCGCCTGTATCAGAAAAAATTTTCCCACCATCGACAACTTCGTCGAGCAGTTGCTTCCAGGTAATCGGTCTCCATTGCCCGCTTCCGCGGGGGCCATTCCGCTTGAGCGGCACCGTAATGCGGTAGGGGTCAAAGGCGGTCTGAATTCCAGAATTGCCGCGTGCGCAGACACTGCCAGGGAGAGCCGCGGTCTCAATCAGTGGCGTCTTTATATTGGCATATTCGAGAAGCGTATTAGGATGGTAAGGGTTACCGAAGATGCGTTGCACCCGACCGGTCTTGCGGTCGATTTTTACGCGAAGGCCGCATTCGCTATGACACTGAAGATCAACGGTGTGCCGCAATACCCAGTCCGGATTCAACTTCAAGGTGCCCGATGCTGTTCGTAACCATTCAGGGGTATCCGAAAGACCATAAATGGGATGCAGTGAAGCCCTGCCCCTGCGTCGGAATAGGGTTGCGTCGATCAGGGTGTTGCGAAATCCCACCAGTCCAGCACCTATGCCACCGATCGCAAGAGCAGATAGAAACTCACGGCGGTTGACTTTCAAAAATCCATTGTCATTCATGATTTTTTCCCGTAAACAGGAGTAGGGGACGTACGGGTGACGCGATCGCGATACGGCAGCAGCAACCAGAGCAGCGCAATCCAGCCAATGAGGTAGACCCAGTCGAGTATGAGATCGCCAAACATTTCCCAAGGCATCTGGTACTGGTAATATCCAGCCCCGCTTTTTGGAACGGCCTGTCCGATGTCGAGAATTGTGAAGCGCACTGCAAAAGACCCAATAACAGCAGATACCGATGCCACCCTCCGGAGCAGGCTAATTTGCCGTAAAGCCGGGATAGCCAATAGGGCTATCGGGAACAGGACACCCAGAGTGAACCACCATCCCCAAGCCAGACTCCGATAGGGTCCATTGACAAGATCAAGGGCCCTGCTTACTTCCGTTGATCCAAAATGTCCTACGAACTGCAGCCAAACCAGCCACAATGCTCCCGAGATTACAGACGCTGTTAGCAGAATGGTCATGTATCCCGGATCTTCTTCCGGCACGACTTCTCCGGTCAGATATGATCCAAGCGGAAGCATGAGGCTCAATCCCCCGGCTCCTGCGGCAACGGCACTGGAAAAAAACACTGCAGGAACGAAGGCACTGTCCCAAAAGGCTGTGCCGTGCTCTGTCATCAGGAATATTCCTGAGTAGAGAATGGCAAAGACCGCAAGGAAAAATCCGGCAGAAATAATGGCCTTGCCATAGCGGTGACTCGCTAGGGGGTCATACCGGCGGATCCATAGTGTCAAAAAATCCCCGACACGAGAAAAAGCCGGCTAACGGTTTTTTAGTACTGCCTCAATTTCCTCACGGAGAACTGCGACGGCCAGCCACCAGCAAAGTAATGTGAACAGAGGTAACAAAATAACGCCGAACTTGATGATTGCCGTTCCCGCAACATTCCAGCCGAACAGATACATGTTCATCATTCGACCGGGTTGATGAACCTCCAGTACGGGATTAGTCAGGCCGGCGATCATTAGCGCGACTGCGATGGGAAGCGCAAGTCTCTGCTCCGCCTTATGCGAGGCTGATTGACGAAGTCTTGATAATCCCCAGAACAGGAAGATCGCGCCAGCCATACCCACCAATGCTGAGTAATTTGCGAACAGAGGTGTCAGAGGCCGTTGGTGAACGACGTTGATGATCTCCCAATATAATTCATGCGATTCCATGCCTGCTTACTCCTTCACTTGCCAAGCCGTCGCAGCCTTGCCAGCCGCGATCCGCTGTTGGGACCATAGGTCAGGGATCCCCCGAATATTGTTTTGCAAGGCATCTGGCAACCCGATGTAAAACACGCTGGGCTGATTGCCAGTTTGTGGTTTGAGTACCTGTACTGAATCCTGGCGCAGGGCACGGGCAGGCGCACTGGATGCGTCTGCCAAATCACCAAATTGACGCGCACCTCCGACACAGGTTTCAACGCAAGCGGGCAGAAGGCCTTGATCGACACGCTGGGCGCAAAAATTACACTTGTCTGCAGTGCCTGTGACGGGATTCATGAAGCGAGCATCGTAGGGGCAGGCTCCGACGCAGGAACCGCAACCAACGCAACGGTCATAGTCCATAACAACGATTCCATCTTGCCGTTGCCAGGTCGCGCCCGCCGGACATACTTCAACACACGACGGTCGCTCACAGTGATTGCACAGACGCGGCAGAAAACCCCGTCTGGTATCTGGAAAACGCCCCAGTTCAATATCGGCCACAAGGGTACGAAATACCCCGTCAGGCACGTTGTTTTCGAATTTGCAGGCGACTGTGCATGATTGACAGCCAACGCATTTCCTGAGGTCGATCAACATTGCCCAACGATGTCCTGATTTACCATTGGAAGCGAGACCGCCGTCATGGCTGGTAAATGCCCATGCCGCGCTGTCGTGACTTTCGGGAAAATCGGTGCCTGATTGGGAAGAAATCTCCATTCCTTTTGCGGCTGCGGCAGTGCTTGCACCTGCGGCAACCATGGCGACTGATCCGGTAACCATCTTTGTGAACAGCTCTCTGCGGTCCACATTGACCCGAAAATCAGAAACGGCCTCCGTATCTTTTTTCATACCTCCTCCGTCAGCTTGCAGCGGCCAGCCATGAGACATTGGTGGCAGTATGTTGGTGAGAATGCTGCCGGAGGATGTTTCGGATGTTGCCCGTGCCTACCCTGGTCGCACATGACGGTGAGCCTCCTTGCCGAATTCCAGTCGTTCCCTGTCAGGAACCCGATCTGAATCAACGCAAGATGTGGGCCAGCTCGATCAAATATTCACAGAAGGCTTGCTCCAACAGGTATTCTTGACCGTTATTGAACAAAGATGCTAGGTTTTGAACGTTACCCAAAGGCAACCAAAGTGCTGCTTGACTACACGGATTCGGGATATTGGGTTACTCATGAGTAACATTTCGCGCAGACATGTTCTTTCTGCCTTGGGGGGATTGGCGTTGACGGGGTCGATGCGTCAAGCCCTCAGCGCAAGCGGCACTCAAGTACGCGTGGGTTTTACCCCCGCTTTTGTGCTTAACCAGTACGCCCTTCTGGCTGATTGGCGAGAGTACATGGAGCAGCGTTTGGGGGTTTCTGTTGAATTCGTTCAGCGTGACAGCTACCAAGAAACCATGGACCTGATCCGCTTGAAGCAGATTGATTTTGCCTGGGTTTGCGACTACCCCTACCTCTATCTCAGGAACATGGTGCGGCTTCTGGCCGTACCGTTATACAAAGGGCAGCCTTACTACCGATCTTTTATAATCGTCGCTTCCGGCAACAGCGCGGTGCGGAGTCTTGGGGATCTGAAAAATACCGTGTTCGCCTATGCTGATCCGCTTTCCAATAGCGGTTACTTCGTGCCACGTTTTCGCCTGCATCAGTTAGGCGAAGATCCCCGTACTTTTTTTCATAAGACCTTCTTCACCTGGTCGCATAAGAACGTTATCGAGGCCGTAGCAATCGGTATGGCCCAAGGGGGGGCGGTAGACAGCTTTGTCTGGGAAACATTGAATCTGATCGAGCCAAAACTAACCCGTGTTACCCGCATCGTTGAGCGATCTCCAGAATTCGGTTTCCCACCTTTCGTCGCGCATCACGAAGTCGCGCCACAGCTATTCTCACGTGTCCAGAACATTCTGCTGGCCATGCCTCAGGATCCTCAAGGTGCCAGCCTGGTCAAACGGCTTAATCTTGATGGCTTCATCAAAGGAAACGCTCGACTCTATGACAGCTTGACCAGGATGATGCGCGCTTTTGGTGAGGGATGAATCTGAGACGATGTATCTATTCAACATCAGTTTGCGGTACAAACTGCCCCTGTGGGGTGGGTTTCTCGTTGTCGTTTCGGTGCTCGCTGTATCTACTGCACTCTTGGTCAAGGCCTACGATGATCTGCAGCGGGATGTACACGTTGGCGCTGAGGTGACGGCAAGTACACTCTGCCGCACGCTGTTTCCGGCCTTGCTACATAATGACGACTGGCGTGCATTCGAACAAATTAATGCCGTCATGGCAAGCCAGAGCCCCGGTAACCCAATGCGACTGGAGGCAATATTTGTCACCGATGGCGAAGGACGGATTGTGGTCTCCTCTGACCCCCTCAAGTTTCCGATGCTGGCGAGGCTTGATACGTTGGGGCGGGATTATGCCCGGCTTGCAGCCCCCCTTGCCCGCATGGCGGGCGACAAGCCGGCACGACGCTTGGATTTTGCAGACAAAAATGCAAACTACAGTATCGTAGACTCGAAACAAGCAAACGAAACCAATCAATTACCCGATTTTACAGATGCCAAAAGCCTGTTCTTCGCGCAACCTATCCGCCAGGGAAGCGCTCAAGTGGGCGTCCTGGTACTGTCCTACTCGAAAGACGTGTTCTGGCCGCGGTTCCGGAATCTGGCGCTACAGGGCAGCCTTATTGGAGCCCTGACACTTGCGGTGCTGTTACCGATCAACTGGTACTGGGGCAGACGCATGGCCGAACCATTGGTGAACCTGGCACGTCGCATGGGCGTGGTTGCGCAGGGCGACCAAGACGGTCAAACCAATGTAACTTACCCGTATCGGGATGAAATAGGTCAATTGTTCGATGCTTATAATGCGATGGTTCTGGAAATGCGCGAGAAAGCGAAACTCGAGCAGGAATTGCTTCAAGCCAAGCGACTTACCGCCATTGGCCGCTTGGCTTCTGGCATCGCGCATGAGGTCAACAATCCGCTGGGCGGTATGCTCATGGCTTTGGATACATTAAAAACGCGTGGTGAATTACCCGCTCATGCAAACAAGACTCTCAACATGCTTGAACGTGGGCTTCGGCAAATTGAAGAAATTGTTGCTGCGCTGCTGGTGCAAACCAAAGACCAGGGCAGGCACTTGAAGCAAGATGATCTGGAAGATATCCGTACCTTAATCCAGCCCCAGGTTCTGGCGAAATCTCAGAAACTGAATTGGGTCGTAAATTTTTCAGAAGAAGTGCGGCTTCCCGCTGCGGCGTGCCGTCAGTTGCTAATCAACTTGCTCCTTAATGCGGTGCAGGCCACTGCGGAGAAAGGTCGAATTGGTCTCGCAGTCGATCTTGAGAAGGATGGCCTCAGACTGGTCGTCGTCAACGAAGCTGCTCCTATTCCCAAGGAATTCATGGACCAGCTTTTTGAACCTTTTGTCAGTGGGCGCGAAGGGGGGCATGGTTTAGGACTTTGGGTGACGTACCAGATTGTCAAGCAACTGGTTGGCCAAATCAATGTCTCGTGCGACAACGGTGAAGTGCGTTTTGATGTTTGGCTTCCCCTGGAGAAACAGTAAATGAAGCAACGCATCTGCCTGATTGAGGACGACCCCATCATGGGGGAGGCTTTGGTTGAAAGGCTGGAGATGGTGGGTTATGCCTGCGATTGGTCACGCAATGCTGAGCATGCCATCTCCAGATTGCGCGAAAAGCGTTATACCGTCGTTGTGAGCGACATTCGTCTGCCTGATATGAGCGGTGAAGCCATGTTCCAGCAATTGCGCTCAGAAGGTATGGAGCTCCCGCCGTTCCTGTTCATTACCGCTCATGGCGCTATCGACCAAGCAGTGCGCCTCCTGAAATTGGGCGCTGAGGACTACTTGACCAAGCCACTTGATATTCCGATATTGCTTAACAAGGTTCGTGAGCTTGCCGAGTTCGTGCGCCCCGTTGCCAGGGAGGAGGGCCAACTCGGAATTTCTCTGGTGATGCGTCGGATCGAGGCCACCTTGCCAAGGCTGGCCCAGCATGCAGATACGATACTGATCACGGGGGAATCTGGAGTTGGCAAGGAATGGGTCGCCCGGACGCTTAACCGGTGTTTCGATCCGGATGGCAAGAAGCCCTTTATTGCAGTGAACTGCGGTGCCATACCTGACAGCCTGTTGGAATCTGAACTGTTTGGTCATGAAAAGGGCTCCTTTACGGGCGCCATCCGCACGAAACCGGGCGTATTTGAACAGGCTAACGAAGGCACACTGTTCCTCGATGAAATCGGCGATATGCCTCTGAGCATGCAGGTCAAGTTGCTTCGTGCCATCCAGGAGCGCATGGTGGTGAGGGTAGGCGGAGAGAAATCGATTCCGGTTACCATAAAACTGGTATGCGCCACTCACCGCGACCTCAAGGAAATGGTTCAAAACGGTACCTTCCGTGAAGACCTCTATTACCGCATCCATATGTTGCGCCTGCATGTCCCCCCCCTCAGAGAGCGTAAAGAAGACATCCTCTGGCTGGCCGGGCGCTTTATTCAGGAACTTTGTGCGGCGAAAAAGCTGCCTTACCGTAAATTTGACCCCGCGACGGAAAGGATGCTGACGACATATCCATGGCCTGGCAATATCCGCGAACTGCGCCATGCCCTTGAACGGGCATGCATTCTTGGTTCACAGACAATGCTCACGCCTGAACTCTTGTTCGGAGAATTGGCTCAAGATTATTGTATCGAAGACCTGGATGAGGCTACGCCTGAACGACTCGCCGATTATCTAGCCAAGTGCGAGCATGCCTATATTACGCACATGCTTGAACAGAATGATTGGCGGATTATCAAGATTGCCGAACAACTTGGGATTAGTAGAAAAGCCCTTTGGGACAAGATGCGCAGGCTTGGCATTACAAGATCGGGGATGAATCTTCCAGAAGATCCTTCCTTGAAATGACTCTTTCTTCAACCTCTCTCCTCCCTCGGCGCTGACACCTCCCTGGACTCCGGTCGCGTGGCCTACATCGCTGAATTGGCAAGAACATTGCCGGGGGCTGCGATCCTCGCGGGACATGAAAAAGGCCAGGGAAATCTGGCCTTGGAAAAATGGTGGCGTATAGTTTACGGCTGGGTATCTGCCTAATTCAACTGGTGAATGATGCTGCGGATTGGTGCCGGGCAGGGTCACATCGCCTGACTGACGGTCACGCAACACCAACCCGGTTCCAATTTGCCTCCACTTAGAGCGATTCTGCCGAGTCTTGCATCGGCTGCCACGCTCGGTACTCGGATAAACGGAGCCGGTAGCGAGTAATGTTTCCCTCATGCAGATCATGCAGATCGGCGAGTGCCAATTCAACCACATGATCGAGGACTTCCGCCGGTACCAGGCTCCCCGCCACGGCGCGTACCGCCTGCGGAGTTGGCACCTGAAGGGCGCGCACGATCTCCGCAACCACCGATACCAGTGGCTCACGGTAGCGCTGTCGAACAGGGTCCGGTTCGGCGATGGTTTCGCGGATGGCCATGTAGCGCTGGCATGAACGCTCGTATGACCAGACGAATACATCACGCAGCAGGTCCACGCGCTTGAGCTCATAGATGCCGAGTGTGCCCTCCATGTAGGTGCGTTCTGGCACATCGATAAACGAGAGTGGGCAGAGGTTATGTTGGATCAGCGGGATGTTGGCACCCAGCCTGGATACCCGTTTATTGACGTCCACAAAGGGTTGCAGGTAGGGAATATGAACCATAACGAAAAAGGCCTGCTCAAAAGGGTCTTCGATTGCAGCAGCTTTTTCCAGGGTCATGCGGAAATAATGGTCGACCTGCTGCGGTATACCCAGCGGATGAAATACGGTACCGCTTACCTCCACGATGCGCTGGCGCAACCGCCCGCTTTCGCTCGGGTCTGCGAGCAAGTTTTCCGACAGGAGGGCATGCAGGTTAAAAAAGGTAAATGGATTGAAGCCAATGTCCTCAGCCTGTTCCACCAGAAATTCGATTGCTGCCTTGTGATTCATGATCATCTGCGCTTCCCGACGATCCTTCCCTTCGGCCACCTGGCCCAGTTCGATCAGATTCTGCGTGTCGAGTCGGGTATAGGTGTTGCCTTCGAGTTTGCTCGATGCCCAGGACAGATCAATCAGCAGGCGTCCCAAAATGTCACGTGCATAGGTACCCGCTGGTCGCGCGCCATCGGGAGAACGGCCAATGTTGTGCAGGTGATCGCGGATATCCTGCGCAAGGTAGCGCGTTTCGTTAGGGTGATACGATTCCAGCAATTCGCGATCGTAACCTACAGGCTTGCGTCCCTGAATGGGTTGGCGAACGTAGTCAAGGACTTCTTGGCCTGCCTGAGAAACAGGGAGGTAAACATCCAAGCTCGCCTCTGCCTTCCCACTTCCATGCATAGAGCCTTGGAGTTCGATGATGACGGGGGCGCGGTAACGTAGGCCTCGTCCCTTGCCGATTGGGGCAATCTTTTTCTGGCCAGCCAACTCACTTAAGCGCCGCTGTAAGGTACGACGGCTAGCGATGCCAACAAGTGCGGCGTGCAGATCATCGATGCCCATACCATCAGGGTGCCGAGCGATCTCGCTCTCTATCCGTTCGGTTAAATTTTCGAGGAGCTTTTTTGGCATGATTAGGCTTTGTTTGGCGCGATAATCGATTTATCGTGCCAAAAGACTAGCCTTATTGGCGCGTTTTGTCAAAATACGCGCCATTTAAATGGCGCGATCGGGGAAGATCGCGCCAAATGGTTTTACCTTGCAGAGTCAAGCCTGGATTCCATTTGTGGCACGTTCGGCTTACGGCGGGTCTTGAGTTCGATCCCGGTTTCACAATCGAACTCCTGTCCCGATCTTGTAACCCATCGCCCGATAACCACTCTGCCGCTTGTCCCACGCTCGCTGCGGCACAGGATTGAACTGGTACGAATTCCTGCGAACCTGCAGATGTTCAGCTTTCCGGAATTTCCGGAGAGCTGGGACTGCACCGCCAGTGATTCGGAATTTCCGAACAACTGCTGGACATGATTTCACCTGACGACTAAAGAGTGCCTGAATGTGGCTCGCTGGAAAGGGACCTGGAAACCGCTTGGCGCAGATGGTCGATAATCCCTGAAAGGTTAGGGTTGTCGCTGATGGCGGAGTCGGGGTAGTGCTGCAGGTCTTCGGGTACCAGTGCGGCCAAACGGTGCGATTCGATATCCCTCGCCAGCACTGGCCCTTCGCTGGACATTAAAAAAGCCAGAGAACATCTGGCCTTGAGAAAATGGTGGCGTGCAGTTTACCACCGAACCACGCGCTAATCTGACCCGTGAGTAAGTCTGCAAAACGATGCGCTTCTGCTGTCAGGCACCCAGCAGGCGACGCGCCAGCAGGGACAGCATGTCGCGCCGGCCATCAGCGATCACATAGATGTACACCTTCTGCCCGATCACCCGATAGATCACACGATAGGGCTTGAAAGCAGTCTGTCGATAATCTCGGATGCCGAGGGCGGCCAGTTCCTTGGGGTAGGCCCCGCGCTCGGGGAAGGCCGCCAGGCTCTCCACGACTTCCAGCAAACGATCCAGAACGTAATCGGCATTTGCTTTGCAGTCGAATTCCGCGATGTAGTCGTAGATCGACCCCAGATCCTGCTCAACGCCATGGGTGAGCAGCACCTCGTATTGGTGGCCAGCCATTATTTCTCTGCCTATTTGGCCCGCAACCTTGCTACGACTTCACTCACGGGCTTCACTTTGCCTGCCTCGATCTCGGCATTGCCGAGGGCAAGGATTTTCAGTAGCGCCAAGGTTTCCTGCGTTTCCTCATAGGAGGCCACGTCCTGGATGACCGCCTTGGCCTCGCCATTCTGGGTGATCACCAGCGGTTCCCGCCCCTCGGTCAATTGGGTCAGAACCTCGGCGGCATTCGCCTTGAGGTAACTAATGGATTTGACTTGAGCGGAGTAGCGCATTGCAGAATCCTCGAGGCACATTGAGGACCAAATATAGTCTCTTTACGGTCTTTATGCAATGAGTTCTTGTTTTCCACCCTCAGTGAGCAAGTTCGCAGCGTCCTGTGGGTGTTCGGCAATCCTGTAACCCCTCGCCCGATATCCACTAGACATGCTGCATTGCACATGGCACGCCGATGAGGCTGGTGGCATTAGGCGAATATCTGATCGGCGATGGTTCAGTTTGGATCATCAGTTTTCAGAAAGATCTTGAAGATGGGATGTTCGATTAGTTCATCATAAGGTTCGCGTCACAGTGGAGGCTAAGGTACTATCGGACGGTCTCTCAACGAAGTCTGGGAATATTGATCGCGTGAATCTCATCATACAAGCCACCCGGGCCATTGATGCCGTACACCTTGATCATCTTTCCATACTGGTAAAACCCCAGGGTTGCGAGCAAATCGGCGAGCACGCATGGCGTTTCAGGGAAGCACGGGAACACACCGGAATTTCTGCGTATTGCCTGGCCAATCAGCTGGACTACGGTTTTGTTCCGCGCGGTCAGTCATTGTCGGATTTCGGTCTGGTGGTAATGGA
>DAIDTL010000002.1 GCA_027457225.1 Ferrovaceae bacterium | reverse complement strand
CTGGCTTGGGCTACGAATTCGTGGATTTCGAGCGTTCTGGACGGGGTTTGCTGCGCGTATTCATCGATAAACCGGAGGGTATCGGAGTCGAAGATTGCGCTACGGTCAGTAACCAACTCACGCGGCTGTTTGCCGTGGAGAGCATTGACTATGATCGGCTGGAAGTGTCGTCGCCTGGGCTGGATCGACCGCTTAAGCGGGCTGCTGATTTTGCCCGGTTTACCGGGCGCGAGATCAAATTGCGCTTGCAGCAACCACGAGCGGGGCAACGCAATTTCGTTGGGCACATTGTCTCGGCTTCAGACACCGCACTGATATTGGATGTAGATGGCGTGGCCATTGAATTGGAGTTGGCCGGTATTGACCGGGCCAACCTCGTTCCTGAGATTTGACTGGAGGTTTTATGAGCAAGGAAGTGCTGATGCTGGTGGATGCCCTGGCCCGTGAGAAGAATGTCGACCCCGACATCGTCTTCATCGCGTTGGAAATGGCATTGGCCTCGGCAACCCGAAAAAAACACGGCGAGGAAGATATCGACGTGCGCGTCGAGATCGATCGTGAAACCGGTGATTTCAAATCCTTTCGGACGTGGCGCGTTGTCAACGATTCCGACTGGTTGTCAGAATTTCATGAACTTCCCCTGTTCCAGGCGGTGCAGCGCAAACCCGATGCACAACCCGGCGACATCATCGAAGAGCCGCTCGAGCCCATCGACTTCGGGCGGATTGGGGCGCAGGCTGCCAAACAGGTGATTTTCCAGAAAATTCGCGATGCTGAACGAGAGCAGATCCTTAATGATTTTCTGGAACGTGAGGAAAGTCTGGTCACCGGTACAGTCAAGCGTCTTGACCGTGGAAACGCCATCATTGAATCAGGACGCATCGAAGCGTTGTTGCCGCGCGACCAGATGATCCAGAGAGAAAACCTGCGCATTGGTGATCGGGTCCGCGGATATCTGTCCCGGGTGGAGCGGGGCGGACGGGGCCCGCAACTCATTTTGTCGCGCCTGGCGCCTGAATTCATCATCAAGCTTTTTGAACTGGAAGTTCCGGAAATCGAGGAAGGGCTGCTGGAAATCAAATCAGCCGCTCGTGATCCCGGCATCCGTGCCAAGATTGCCGTTAAATCCAATGATCGTCGTCTCGACCCCATCGGCACCTGCGTTGGGATGCGTGGCTCACGCGTGCAAGCAGTTACGGCAGAGCTGGGAGGCGAGAGGGTGGATATCATTCTTTGGTCGGAAGACCCTGCTCAGTTCGTCATCAATGCTTTGGCCCCCGCCGAGGTCAACTCCATTCGGGTGGATGAAGATAGCCATAGCATGGATGTGGTGGTCGATGAAGAACAACTGGCCCAGGCCATCGGACGTAGCGGTCAGAATGTGCGTCTTGCCTCCGAACTGACAGGCTGGACCCTCAACATCATGACCGAAGATCAGGCACATGAAAAAGATGCCGCGGAATCTTCGAAAATTCGCGATCTGTTTGTCAAGCGTCTTGATGTGGATGAAGAGGTTGCAGATATCCTGATCCAGGAGGGATTCAGCTCGCTGGAAGAAGTGGCCTATGTTCCCATCAACGAAATGCTTGCCATCGAGGCTTTCGACGAAGATACCGTCAACGAGTTGCGTAGCCGTGCGCGCAATGCGTTGCTCACTGAAGCGATCGCTTCGGAAGAGCAGGTTGAGCATGCCGCTGAAGATTTGCAAAGCATGGCGGGAATGGATCCGGATACGGCAATCCTCTTTGCTTCCAAAGGGATCAAGACGATCCAGGATCTGGCTGACCTGGCAGTGGACGAATTGTCAGAGCTGACGGAAATCGACGCAGAACGCGCCAAGGAACTCATCATGACGGCTCGTGCGCCGATGTTTGAGTGAGGGTATCGGAGAATTTGAATGGCAAAAGCAACGGTGGCTGATCTTGCAGTTGAATTGAAAGTCACCCCGGAAACGCTGTTGGTGCAGTTGAAGGCGGCAGGGGTAAAAAAGTCGACTGCAGCGGATAGCATCAGCGAAAAGGACAAGACACAACTGCTCGATCATTTGCGCGAGCAGCACGGACGTTCTGAACCCAAAACCCGCATCACGCTGACGCGCAAGCAGACCAGCGAAATCAAGAAGGCAGACAGTGCCACGGGCAGGGCACGCACCATCCAGGTGGAAGTTCGAAAAAAACGCGTCCTGGTAAAACGCGACAGCACTGATGCCCCGGGCCCTTCTGATGAAGAGGCGAAGGAAGCTCCAGTTGCGTTGACTCCCGAGTCCAAACCCCAGGCCCGGGTCGAACCTGTGAAAACAGCAGAGGAAGTTGCAGCGCCTGAATCCAAAAAAAATCAGGCAACGGTCGCTCCGGAAGTCGTCGCAACTACTGATACCGCAGGAATTCCTGCCAGTCCCATTGGCGAGGCGCAGCGCGCTTTGCGTAGTCAGGAGGCCCATCGTCAAGCCGAATTGAAAGCACGTCAGACCGCGGATGTCGTGGACAAGCAGGCTCGCACGCGAGCCAAAAAAGAGGCTGAGGAAAAAGCTCTGTCCGAAGTTCAGGCCGCGGCAGCACGCGCCCAAGTGGAAAAGACTGCTGCAGCCAAGCCGGATGAAAAGACGGGAACGTTGCATCGCCCTGCCGCCAAAACGGCTGAAAAGGCCTCTCCCAAGAAAAGCGGTAAGAAAGCCGAGAAACCCACAACCTGGATGGATGACGGCAACAAACGGCGCAGCTTGAAAACCCGGGGTGATGTTGGAAGTAGCACCGCCTGGCGCGACCCCAAGGCACGCCATGCCAAGAGTCATAAATCCGATGATGGGTTACATGCTTTTTCGGCGCCAACAGAACCTATCGTTCATGAAGTTCTGGTGCCCGAGACCATTGTTGTCGCTGCGTTGGCCCAGAAAATGGCCGTCAAGGCCGCAGAAGTCATCAAGACCCTGATGAAGATGGGCATGATGGTCACAATCAATCAGGTTCTTGACCAGGAAACCGCCATGATCGTGGTGGAGGAACTGGGGCACGTGGCGAAGCCCGCGAAGCTCGACGACCCTGAGGCCTTGCTGGCCGAAACGGGGGAAGAGCATGAAGATGCCATTTTTGAGCCTCGTGCACCGGTGGTGACTGTCATGGGCCATGTGGACCATGGCAAGACCTCATTGCTCGACTACATTCGTCGTACCCGGGTTGCGAGTGGCGAGGCGGGTGGCATTACACAACACATCGGGGCCTATCACGTCGAAACAGCACGCGGCATGGTGACCTTTCTGGATACTCCGGGCCATGAAGCTTTTACTGCCATGCGCGCACGCGGGGCCAAAGTTACGGATATCGTGATTCTTGTCGTAGCCGCCGATGACGGTGTCATGCCACAAACCATTGAAGCCATTCACCACACCAAAGCAGCTCATGTTCCCGTGGTGGTGGCCGTAAACAAAATGGATAAACCGGAAGCCAACTTCGAGCGCATCAAGAGCGAACTTGTTTTGCAAGGGGTGCTTCCTGAAGAATATGGTGGCGAGGCCCAGTTTGTCCAGGTTTCGGCTAAAACGGGGCAAGGTATCGATGGGCTGCTGGAGTCTGTTCTACTGCAAGCCGAGGTACTGGAGCTTAAGGCGCCAAGGAATACGCCGGCCAAGGGCATTGTCATTGAAGCGCGTCTGGACAAAGGGCGCGGTCCAGTTGCCACGATACTGGTGCAATCAGGCACCCTACGGCGAGGCGACATGGTCCTTGCAGGAGCCTCTTATGGCCGGGTACGCGCGATGCTGGATGAAGCGGGCCACCCGGTGGAGCAGGCGGGCCCATCCATACCGGTGGAAATCCAGGGACTGACTGAGGTTCCCGTTGCCGGTGAGGATGTGATGGTGCTCAATGATGATCGCAAGGCCCGTGAAATCGCGCTGTTCCGTCAGGGCAAATTCCGTGACGTCAAGCTAGCCAAACAGCAGGCAGCAAAACTGGAAAATATGTTTGACCAAATGGCTGAAGGTGGGGTTAAGGTTCTCTCACTCATCATTAAAGCCGACGTACAGGGTTCCTATGAGGCCTTGACCCAGTCCCTGCAAAAACTTTCCACGGATGAAGTGCGGGTCAACATCGTGCATGCTGCCGTTGGTGGCATTACCGAGTCAGATGTCAACCTGGCCCTTGCATCCAAGGCAGTCATCATTGGATTTAATACGCGTGCCGACGCAACGGCGCGCAAGTTGATTAACAGTAGCGGTGTAGACGTGCGCTATTACGACATCATTTATAACGCAGTGGATGAAGTGAAGGCTGCGTTGTCCGGAATGCTTTCGCCCGATCGCAAGGAAAGCATTACGGGGTTGGTTGAAATTCGCGAAGTCTTCCGCATTTCCAAGGTGGGCGCAGTGGCCGGTTGCTATGTATTGGAAGGGAATATCAAGCGTGGTGCCGGAGTGCGACTGCTGCGCGACGATGTGGTGATCCATACCGGCGAGCTCGATTCCCTGAAACGATTCAAGGATGATGTTCGCGAAGTTAAGGCGGGATTCGAATGCGGCTTGTCCCTCAAGAACTATAACGATATTCAGGTGGGTGACAAGCTGGAAACGTTTGAAGTGGTTGAAGTGGCCAGGACGCTTTAGACCGGAGGCACCTTCTTGAACCCTTATCCGCGCAGTCGCCGTATCGGCGACCAGATCCAGAAAGACCTGTCCGACTTGATTCGGCGTGAAGTTAAAGACCCGCGAGTGGGCATGGTGACCGTCACAGCGGTCGAAGTCTCTGCAGATTATTCGCATGCCAAGGTCTATGTCAGTTCATTGCAAGGACAGGAATCGCTGCAGAGAACGCTCGAGGCCTTGCAGGAAGGCGCCGGATTTTTGCGGCGTCAGCTGGGACGCCGCATGACCTTGCGCAGCATGCCACAATTGCACTTTCTCGAAGATCAAACCCTTGACCGCGCTGTTGCTTTATCCAGCTTGATCGATGAGGCGGTGGCTTCGGATGCACAACATAACCAATCTTGAAAGTCCCGGGGCGCGTGGTGCTGCGTTACCCCGCCGCGATATCACCGGCGTCTTGTTGCTCGATAAGCCCTTCGGATTGTCTTCTAATACTGCCTTGCAGCGTGCGCGTTATCTTCTGGCAGCGCGCAAGGCGGGCCACACGGGAACGCTTGACCCACATGCTACGGGGCTCTTGACCCTCTGCCTGGGGGAAGCCACCAAGTTTTCTGGCTGGTTGCTGGATGCCCCCAAGGCTTATCAGGCTCAGATTCGTTTGGGTTACCGCAGTACTACCGGAGATGGTGAAGGCGAGATTACCCCGGTGCAGCCCTTTACAGGGTCGCTCGCGACGATTGAATCTGTCCTGCGCCGCTTTGAGGGGGTTCAGTCCCAGTGCCCCCCCATGCATTCCGCATTGAAAGTCCAAGGCCGACCACTTTACGACTATGCCCGGGCAGGCCTTGAGGTTGCTCGCGCCCCCCGCCGTATCGAAGTGCTGGAACAGAAGGTTGAGGCTTGGGATGGCGAAATGCTGACACTTTCGCTCAAGGTGAGCAAAGGAACCTACATTCGGGTACTGGCTGCAGATATTGGCGCAGCGCTAGGATGTGGTGGTTTTCTTTGCGGATTGCGGCGTACGGAAACCGGTTCGTTTGCATTGCAAGGCGCAGTGACACTCCGGCAACTTGAAGCGCTCTCCATGGAAGAACGGGAAAAGTGTTTGCTTCCTGTCGACGCGTTATTGTCTGGTGTGCCGCGTATTGATCTTGATGACACACAGAGCCTGGCCATTCGGCAGGGTCGTGGATTGCCCTGTGACCTTGCCGGGACGCCAGGGCAACGCTTTCGGGTGTACATGCCTACCGATCGATTTCTGGGTATCTGCGAACTGACTGCCGAACGCCGTTTGCATCCGGCACGTTTGATGACTGAATAGCACGAACATGCGCATCCGCCCTGGAAGTTCTGCTGCACCCCTTTCGCCTAACCGTTTTACAAGCGGTGACTGGGGCGCCATCCGAAGCCTGCTGCCCTATTTGTTGGAATTTAAGGGACGGGTTGTATTGGCATTCCTTTGCCTGCTGTTGGCCAAGGTAGCCAATGTGGGGGTTCCGCTGGCGCTCAAGGAAATCATTGATCGGCTTGAGCCAACCCATGTACTGGTGGCAGTACCGGCCATGCTGATCATTGGTTACGGATTGCTGCGGTTTTCCACGACATTCTTCAACGAGTTGCGTGATGGTGTGTTTGCCAAGGTTACGCAGAGCTCTGTCCGTCGTATTGCCCTGGCGGTGTTTCGACATCTGCATGCGCTCAATCTGCGCTTCCATCTTGAGCGCCAGACAGGGGGCATGTCACGCGACATCGAACGCGGCACCCGAGGTATCGAAAGCCTGATGCGCTTCACCCTGTTCAGTATCGTGCCCACCTTGGTGGAAATGCTGCTGGTTGGCGGGATCCTGGCCTGGAAATACGATATCTGGTTTGCCTTGATTACCTTGGTGACGCTGGTGATCTACATTTCCATGACGATCGTCATCACCGAGTGGCGTACGGTATATCGGCGTCGCATGAATGAACTGGACTCCAAAGCCAATACGCGCGCCATTGACAGCCTCATCAACTATGAAACGGTCAAGTATTTTGGTAATGAAGCCTGTGAAGCCGAGCGTTATGCTGAAAACCTGCAGAAGTGGGAACAGGCTTCAGTCAAAAGCCAGACGTCGCTGGCAGCGCTTAATGTTGCCCAGAGCCTGATTATTGGCATCGGGTCGGTGGTGCTGATGGCCCGGGCAGCCGATGGGGTGGTTGCTGGGCGACTGACTGTGGGCGACCTCGTGCTGATCAATGCCCTGGTGCTGCAACTGTACATCCCACTTAACTTTCTGGGGGTGATTTACCGGGAAATCAAGCAGGCGCTGGCCGATATGGACCGCATGTTTCGACTGCTGACCGTCCATACCGAAGTGAGCGACCTCCCCGGTGCGCCCGATCTGGTGGTGGGCCAGGTGGCTGTCCGGTTTGAAGCCGTTGATTTTTCATACGATCTTCGGCGACCGATTTTGAAACAAGTGGATTTTGAAATTCCCACAGGACACAAAGTGGCTGTTGTCGGACCAAGCGGTGCGGGGAAATCCACTTTGGCGCGCCTGCTATTCCGTTTTTACGAAGTCAACGGGGGAAGAATCTTGATCAATGGTCAGGATATTCGTACCGTGAACCAGCAATCCCTGCGCGCGGCGATTGGCATCGTCCCCCAGGACACGGTCCTGTTCAATGATTCCGTCTACTACAACATTGCCTACGGCCGCCCCGAGGCTTCCCGGGAGGAGGTGATTCAAGCCGCTCAGTCAGCGCATATCCATGATTTTATTGAAAAGTTACCCGATGGCTATGAGACGCTGGTGGGCGAGCGGGGGCTCAAACTGTCCGGCGGTGAAAAACAAAGGGTGGCCATTGCCCGCACACTTCTGAAGCGGCCCCAGATATTGGTATTCGATGAAGCCACTTCAGCCCTGGATTCGCGCTCTGAAAAAGACATTCAGGCAGAACTGGCTTCCATCGCCCGCCATCACACGACATTGGTCATTGCGCACCGCTTGTCTACCATCGTTGATGCCGACCAGATTCTGGTTATGGAAGAGGGCCGTATCATCGAACGGGGGCGACACGAACTGCTCCTGGCAGCCAATGGGGTTTATGCCCGTATGTGGATCTTGCAGCAAAAGCAGAATAATGTTGCGTAACCAAATGATTTTATGTATTGTTATGGCCACGGAAGTGCGGGGAGGAAGATGAGCCGAACAAACAACACTGCAATTCGGTACGGGCTGATTCTGTGGATCCTGCTTGCTGGAGGGATGCCGACTGCTCAGGCACGTCACAATAATCATCACGCTGCTGCGGTGTCAGACCCCTCTGGCGTGGACTTGCGGTCTTCCACCGCCCTGGTCATCGATCAGACGACTCAACAGGTTGTTTTCTCAAAAAATCCCGATCCGGTTCATCCTATTGCTTCCATCACCAAGCTCATGACCGCTTTGGTTGTTTTGGAATCCGGCCAGGACCTCGATGAGCAGATCACCGTGACCGAAGAGGATGTGGATAACCTGCGCTTTACCCGATCCAATTTGCGCGTCGGGGCGCATGCCAGCCGCCTGGATTTTTTACGCATGGCTCTGATTGCCTCCGAAAATAGGGCCGCTTCGGGGTTGGGCCGTTCATATCCGGGGGGTATCAGGGCATTTGTTGAACGCATGAATGCTGAAGCAGCCCGTCTGGGAATGACAAACACCCATTTCGAAGACGCTTCCGGACTCAATGGCAATAACGTCTCGACTGCTCACGATCTGGCCATTTTGGTTCAGACGGCGATTCAATATCCGCGCATTCACGAAATTACGACAACGGCTTCCGTTTCGATCCCTGTGGGATTTCGGGGACGTTCGGTCATCTTTCACAATACCAACCCATTGGTCGCCAATTCGGGCTGGGCCATTGGATTGTCAAAAACCGGTTTTATCAATGAATCCGGGCAGTGTCTGGTCATGCAGGCCACGATCAACGGCCACCCGATGGTTATCGTGTTGCTGGATTCCCGTGGGCGATATGCCCGGATTGGTGACGCCAATCGTGTTCGCAAGTGGCTGGAAGCTCATAACCAGGTGACGGTCGGGCAACTCTGATACAACCCAGGATTTTCAATGCGTGTAGGTCTTTTTGTTACCTGTCTCGTGGACATGATGCGTCCTCGAATCGGGTTTGCTACCTTGAAGCTCCTCGAGAATGCGGGATGTGAAGTCGCAGTACCACCAAACCAAACCTGTTGTGGGCAGCCGGGCTTTAATTCCGGTGATCGCGAATCAGGTCGTGTCATGGCGCGACGGTTTCTGGCCGATTTTGAGTCCTTCGATTACGTTGTGGCCCCCAGTGGCTCATGTACAGGGATGATCCGTTCCCATTACGGCGAATTGTTTCCCGATGATACTGCACTTCAACACCGACTCAATGCACTCTCGCAACGCACCTTCGAACTGACTGATTTTTTGGTCACCGTATTGAAAGTGGAGCGTCTGGATAGTTCCTTTCAAGGCACCATCACCTATCATGACTCCTGTTCCGGACTGCGTGAACTGAATGTCAAGCACCAACCGCGCCAGCTGATGGAACAGGTGACGGGTGCGCAGCTGCATGAAATGAGCAAACCTGAACTCTGTTGCGGGTTCGGCGGAACGTTTTCCATCAAGTTAGGGGAGATCGCCACCCGGATGGCGGACAACAAATGCCAGGATGCCTTGGCGACGAAGGCAGATGCCATCGTGGGGGGTGATCTGGGGTGCCTGCTCAATATCGAGGGGCGCTTGCGTCGTCTGGGCGATGACACCACCCAGGTACTCCATGTGGCCGAAGTGCTGGCCGGTCCCGAATTGGGTCAGGTTTGATGCAACTCACTTCGTTTTCCTTCAAGAGCAATGTCCGGCGCAAGCTGATCGACCCTTTGCTTCAGCGAAACATGAAGCGTTTTGGCGGACGGTTTGTGGAGGCACGCGCTGCCGTGATGACTGAAGTGGACAACCTTGAAACGATCAGGGTTGCCGCCGCCGCGATTCGTGACCGAAGCCTTGCAAACCTTGACAGTTATCTACTGGCCTTTGAGGAACAGGCACTGGCACGCGGGTCACGGGTTCATTGGGCGGAGACGGCGCAAGACGTCAATCGCATCCTGATCGAAATAGCACAATCCAACGGTGTTAAAAAAATCGTCAAATCCAAGTCGATGGTCAGCGAGGAATCCGGCTTGAATGATGCCGTAGAAGCGGCAGGCATCCAGGCCATCGAGACAGATCTGGGTGAATATATCCTGCAGTTGGCCCATGAGCCGCCTTCGCACATCATTGCGCCAGCCATACACAAAAGCCTGGAAGAAGTGGCTGCATTGTTTTCCGAAAATCATCATACGCCGCGTCAAACGGATATTCCCGCACTCTGCCGGGAGGCCAGGGAACAGTTGCGACCGCATTTTCTGTCGGCAGAAATGGGAATCTCCGGCGGAAATTTTTTGATTGCTGAAACCGGATCGGTCGTAATTGTCACCAATGAAGGCAATGGTCGCATGGTAACGACCTTGCCAAGAATTCATGTGACCATTACCGGTATTGAAAAAGTTTTACCCACGCTCAACGATTTTTCCGTGATTGTGCGGCTACTGACGCGCTCAGCCACTGGGCAATCCATTACCAATTATGTTTCGATGCTCACAGGCCCGCGCCAGGAGGGCGACCTGGATGGTCCTGAGCAGTCTCACATCATTCTGGTGGACAGCGGCCGCTCGCGTTTGCTGGGAACAGAAATGCAAAAAGCGCTACGTTGCATTCGCTGTGGTGCTTGCATGAATCACTGTCCGGTGTATCAAAACATCGGAGGCCACGCCTATGGATGGGTCTATCCTGGGCCCATTGGCGCGATCCTGACACCTTCCTATGTGGGGCTTAAAAATGCGCTCGATCTGCCCCAGGCCTCCACTTTGTGCGGAGCATGCCAGGTGGTCTGTCCGGTCAAAATTCCTTTGCCGGAGTTGATGCGCGTGCTGCGTGAAAAATCTTTTGAACAGGGATTGCGTCCCTGGCATGAACGCCTGTCCATCCGGCTCTGGCGGGGAGTGGCCAACCGGCCCCATTTGTATGCCCTGATGACGCAAATGGGTGTCCGGGTGCTCAGCCTGCTGGGTGGAAAGAAAAAACTACTACACCACTTGCCCGGACTGGATGGTTGGACCGACGGTCGGGACATGCCGGCACCCCAGGGTAAAACTTTTCGTGAACTATACCGAAAGAGGCGTTCATGAGTGCCCGCGATAATATTTTGGCCCGTGTGCGTCGAGGCCTTGGTTTGCCGGGGGACATAGCTGGCCTCGAGCGCCCCGCGGTCCAGGAGTACATCAGGCAAAACCCGCGCGGCCCGCGCCCGACTTATCACTGGAGTGACCCTGTGGTGCGTTTTCAAGAACGCTCTGAAAAGCTGGGGACCAGTGTGGATCGTGTCGCTTCCTTGTCGGAAGTTCCGGAAGCCGTTGTACGGTATCTAAATGAAAAAGCGCTGCCGCAGAGGGGCGTTGTATGGCAAGGGTTACCTGCCTTGGAATGGGAGCGTGCCGGGTTGATGCTTGAGGCGAGAGGAGCCCACGCCGATGACCTGGTTGGCGTTACCGGCGCCTTCTGCGCTATTGCAGAAACGGGGACGTTGATGCTGCTATCAGGTGCGGACAGCCCGGCAGCCGTCAGTTTACTGCCGGAAACTCATATTGCCATTCTGGATGTTCAGCGCATCGTGTCCGGCATGGAAGAAGCGTTGGCGCTGATGAAGAGCGAGCGGGGGACGCTACCGCGCGCTGTCAATTTTGTTTCCGGGCCGTCGCGTACAGCCGACATCGAACAGACTATTGTGATTGGTGCACACGGACCTTATCGGGTCCATGTGGTGCTATACGGATCAGTGCACGTCCAATAGTTCCACGTCAAAGATCAACGTTGCGTTGGGCGGAATGACTCGACCGGCACCGCGATTTCCGTAGCCCAATTCCGGAGGAATGACCAGGGTGCGCTTTGAGCCCACCTTCATCCCTGCCACACCTTCATCCCAACCGCGAATGACGCGCCCGGCACCTAGCATGAATGAAAATGGTTCTCCCCGATCAACTGAACTGTCAAATTTCTGTCCCTTGCTTTCGGGTGCTGTGGGGTCATATAACCATCCGGTGTAATGTACTACAACGGTGTTGCCATTTTTGGCAATGGCGCCGTTTCCGATGTGATTATCAATGATTGTCATTCCGTTCAAGGTCATGGTTTGTGCTCGATTTGGGGTGGTGTCTGCTTGGGACTGAAAGGCTAGTGCCAGAAAAGTTGTAACAATCAGGACAGGATAAAACAGTTTCATGGAAAAGCTCCTTGCGCGAGGTTGCGTATTATAACTTGTCTTTGGATGATGGCCCATCACGCGTCAAAGTTTCCCAGTGCTTCTGTAACCGTTTTACAGAGACGGGATAAGGTGTTTTGAGCGCCTGGGCAAACAGCGATACGCGCAATTCCTCCAGCATCCAGCTAAAATCGTTCAGCTCTGCGGAGGGGCCATGGGAAGTGAGACGCAGTGACCAGACCCGTTGCAGTTCTGACAGCTGACGGTTTTTTTCAGCATCACCTATGCGGTCTCCGGGGAGTTTCTGTAGACGAACCAAAATGGCTTTCAAATAGCGCGGAAAATGTTTCAGATGTGCAAGTGGCGTATTGCGCAGCACGCCCCGGCACAAGAGTTGATCCAGATGCGGTCTGATCTCCGAGCCTTCTACTTTCTGATGGGAGTAAACAATCTTGTCCAGGGCAATGCGGACTTCCTGGTAGGTTTTTAAAACAGGGAGAACCAACCGGGTGGTTTCACTGATTTTTGCCACCCACTGAGCGCGCACTTGCTCACGCAAGGTTTCATAGGCCGCCTGGGTGCGAATCAGCCCGCTTGATTCAGGAAGCAGCTCAATCAGGGCGCGTTCGATGATCTCGCTCTTGAGTGCCTCGGAAGGTGACAGGGTAGAGTTGGTTGCTTCCGGAAGCAGGGCATACTGCAGTGCCATGGCAGTCAGGCCATTGATTGAACGTCCACCGGCCTTGGCCAGAGAGTGCAGCTCCAGCAGACAGAGACGCAGGATCCCTTGGTAGGTCAAATGGTTGGCCTTGGTTTCATTTTCTACCAGCTGCACCGACACACTGTCTGCATCATCCACCATGGCAGGGAATACCGGGACCTTTAAACCGCGTTGTTCCAACGTAAGCGATATCGGCAAGTCGCCAATATCCCAGTGGATCAGCCCACTCCTGGTCAAGCCTCCATCAGATGTTTCGTCCAGGGCTGTGCGTACTTTGGTACTCCATTGATCTTGCAGGGCTTTGAGGTTACGGCCACTACTGATTTCATGCCCTGCATTATCCAGAATGCGAAGATTCATCTGTAAGTGCTCGGAGACTGCACTCCATTCTTCATCCTGAAGTGTGATGCCAGTTCGGCTCCGGATGAATTCTGTCAGGCAGCGCGTCAACGATCCGGATTGCGCGGTATAGCGCTCCAGAAATGCCGTTATAAAGGGTGGCAAGGGAACCAGATCACGCCGGATTCGCTGCGGCAATTTCTTCAGCAATGCCGTAATCTTGTCGCGAATCAAGCCGGGAACCAGCCATTCCAGACGTTCGGGCTCGACTTTGCCAAGCATGACCAATGGAATGGAGACGGTGCCGCCGTCCAGGATATGTCCGGGTTCAAAGCGATAGGACAACGGGTGTTCAATACCACCCAGCAGGATGGTGTCGGGAAAGAGTGCCTCGGTAATATGCTGCGCATCATGACGCATGACTTGGGCGCGCTCCAGAAACAGCAGGCGCGGCTGTTCACGCTCCGCCTCCCGGCGCCATTTTTCAAAGCGTTCTCCACTCCAGACCATTGCCGGCAACAGGGCATCATAAAACCGTGCCAGGCTATCTTCATCGACCAGCACGTCCTGACGCCGGCCTTTGTGCTCCAGCGCTTCGATGTCCTCAATCAGGCGCCGGTTGTGCTCGAAGAATGGTGCGCGTGTTTCAAACTCGCCAAGGACCAGTGCGTGCCGGATGAACAGACGGCGCGCTTCCACAGGATCGATGGGGCCATAGCGTACCTGCCGTTTGGCTACGATCGTCAACCCGTACAGGGTGACTTTTTCGTAAGCATTGGCCTGGGCTGCCTTGCGGTCCCAATGGATATCGTAATAACCGCGGCGTAACAGGTGTCCTGCTACCGGTTCAATCCACTCGGGCTCTATGCGCGCGATGCAACGTGCATAGAGGCGCGTCGTTTCAGTCAACTCGGCTGCCATCAACCATTGCGGTTTTCCTTTGAGCAGGCGGGATCCCGGATTGATCCAGAAACGTACGCCGCGTGGCCCCAGGTAATTGTCGTCTTCCGGGTCGCGCTGGCCGATATGGCTCAGCAACCCAGCCAACAGCGCACGGTGAATTTGTTCATGGGTGGCGGGGATGCTGTTGAGGTGCATGCCCATTTCAGCCACCAATGCGTGGTGTTGACTGTGAATGTCTCGCCATTCTCGAAGACGTAGCAGCGACAAGAATTGGTCATGGCACAGGTCGGCCAGTTTGCGATTGGATTTTTTATGTTGCAGTGCTTCTTCAAAAAATTGCCATAGGCTGAGATAGGATAAAAACTCTGAATGCTCGTGGTTGAACCGGGCATGTTTTTGATCAGCAGCCTGCCGGTGCTCCACGGGACGATCTCGTGGGTCTTGAACTGACAAAGCCGAAGCAATGATGAGCACTTCGCTCAGACAGGCTTGTTGGCGTGCAGCCAGCAACATGCGGCCAATACGGGGGTCAATCGGCAGCTTTGCCAGCTCGCGGCCAATTTCCGTCAGGGTGCGACTTTGATTGAAAGCCCCCAATTCGCCGAGTAACTGATAACCGTCTTCGATGGCGCGTGCGGAAGGCGGGTCCAAAAAAGGGAACTCTTCCACACAGCCCATGCCCAGGGCTTCCATTTTAAGAATCACGGCAGCCAGTGAGGTACGTAGAATTTCTGGAGTGGTATAGGGGGAGCGTGCGTCAAAATCCTTCTCGTCGTATAGCCTGATACAAATACCGGAAGCAACGCGGCCGCATCGTCCGGCACGTTGGCGCGCTGATGCCTGTGAAATCTTTTCCACTTGCAATTGCGTGACTTTGTTGCGCAGGCTGTAACGGTTGATCCGAGCCCGCCCAGTATCCACCACATAACGAATGCCAGGCACTGTCAGGGAGGTTTCGGCCACGTTGGTGGAAAGCACGATGCGGCGTCCGCCAGAAGGCTTGAACACACGATCCTGTTCGGCAAAGGAAAGGCGTGCAAACAGAGGCAGAATTTCGGTATGCGGTGGGTGGTGTTTGCGCAGCGCTTCGGCAGTATCTCGAATATCACGTTCTCCAGGCAGAAAGACCAGAATGTCCCCGTCACGGGATTCTTGCGCCAGTTCGTCCACTGCATTGAGCAGGGCCGTGCGCGCGTCTTGATCATCGATCTCGTCAATTTCCTTGGCAGCTATAGGGCGCCAACGAACTTCGACTGGGTAGGTGCGTCCAGAGACTTCAATGACCGGGGCACCATTAAAATGTCTGGAGAGTCGGTCAGATTCGAGTGTAGCGGATGTGATGATCACTTTAAGATCAGGTCGTTGCGGAAGGATTCGCTTGAGATATCCCAGAAGAAAATCGATATTGAGACTACGTTCATGAGCCTCATCCACGATGATCGTGTCATAACGCTGCAACTGTGGATCGTGATGGATTTCAGACAGCAAAATGCCATCTGTCATGACCTTGATAAAAGTCTGATCCGAAACTTTGTCATGAAAGCGCACCTGATAACCTACTACAGCGCCCACTTGGGTCTGTAGTTCCTGTGCCAATCGTGAAGCCACGCTTCGCGCAGCAATACGCCGTGGTTGGGTGCAACCAATCAACCCTGCGACGCCACGTCCCAGAGTGAGGCATAACTTTGGAATTTGCGTGGTTTTCCCGGATCCGGTTTCTCCGCAAATGATGACTACAGGGTGCTGGCGAATGGCTTGTGATAGCGCGTCCTGCGCCTGGTGGATGGGCAGGCTGCCGTCAAACAAAGGATGCGGCAGCCTGGCTGCTCGTGCAGCTTGTTGCTGAGGGGTTAGTGATGGAGGCAAGCGGGTCAATATTCAAACAACTGGAAACGCTCGTTTCGGTCACCAGCTCGGGCCCCCGTCCACAGCAATCGCCAGCCCGCAGGGATTGCGAATGATTCCTGGGGACGGGACTGCACCAGCCACAGATGGCAACGGGTGTGCGTGCCCAATTCCAGGCGCTGGGTACGAATGTTCAGAAAGTAGTAAAGCAGTCCGCGCTGCGGTTCACCCAGTCCACTACTGGCCATGCAACCCGCATGGGGTGGAATGGCTTGGGCGAGTGAGCGCATCATGCCCTGGTAACTGCGCGATGCTTCCACGTAAGGCAGCCAGAGAGTCATGACCAGCATCCACGAGACGGACATACCCACGGTCCAGTTGACCAGTGCGCGTCGTGCTGATTGACGCGAACGCAGGATAGCGACCACCCACAGCAAGGTCAAACAGAGTGACACTCCAAAGGCAAAAGGCTGAAATGTGGCGTGGTAGCCGGGCAGCTGGGTATCCAGGTAGTTGACGATGCGTGCAGGTTGGCCCGTCAGTTGGGCAACCCACCCCAACCACAATACCGTGGTAATAAGACCGAAGGTCAGGGTTCCAAACCAGTCGAACGCGCTGGAGGCGCCACGTCGCATGCTATCGATGCCGCCGCTGGCCAATAGGGCCAAAGGCAGCAATAGGGGCAGCGCATTATTTTCGCGCGGGGTTGTGCAAAATCCCAGGACCAGCAGCATGACCAACAGGACAAATAACAGGAAACGGGTCTGGGGCTTTGCGAGGCCGCGAATGCCTCCGTTCCACAAAGCCCCCAGGGTCAGCGGCGCAGCCGGCCAGGCAAACCAGGCGGCGACTCCAAGGTAATAGGTGGGAATGGCATCGTGTGCCAACCACAGGGTTGGATGTAAGACGGGGTAGCCCAGCACAGACCACCATAGCCCAAATAAATGGGGAACATGCGCATACAGAGCCCAAGGCCATATCGCCAGGCACGGTGCTGCAGCCAGGATCCACAATAAGGTGTAGCGCAAGGCGTGCTGCGGCCGGTAAGCGGGAACGAGCAAGGGTGTGAGCATTACGATTGGCAGCAATAAGCCCAGGGCCAGTGAACCCTGGGACAAAAAGGCGATACCAAACCCCAAGCCACCGAAAATCCCGGCGAGGGCAGACCGGGTTCGCGCCAAAGGTATGGCGACGATAGTCCAGGTGATGCCGGTCAGCCAGGCCAGGTCCGAACTCATTTCATGGGCCCGAATGACCAGACCGACGCTCCCAATCAGCATCATTACCGAGACGCGCATGGCGTGGGGGCCGAACAGGCTGTGGGCCCCCAGGGCAACGCCGATCATGGTGATTGCCATGAAACAGCCGCTGGCCAGGCGCGCGGCATCATGGCCGGGCAACAGCCCCTGTAGCCATTCGGCGAATGTGGCAGCGACCCAATAGTACAGGGGAGGATGGGTGAGGTAGGGTTCACCAGCAAGATCCGGGGACAGCCAGTTGCCCCCATGAATCAGGCTATGAACAATGCCCTGGCTGACCGCTTCGTCGTTTTTCCACGGTGTATGTCCAGTTAATCCAGGGAGGAGCCACGCGAGGCAGACCAGTAGAAACAACGCAGTTTTAAGCGGAGTGGCCTTACCATCAAAATTCAGGTTTTTTTCGGATGACAGGAGCGTTCGCAAGTGGTGCTACCTCCCGTAAAAAGAAAGGCAGCGCAAGCTGCCTGACCAGATGATGCGGTGATCGTCGTTACTTGCGCGCGTATTTTTGACGGAATTTTTCGACGCGACCTGCAGTGTCCACGATTTTTTGCTTTCCCGTATAGAACGGATGACAGGCCGAGCATACTTCCACTGACAGCGTCGGTTTGCCCAAGGTCGAACGGGTAACGAACTTGTTGCCGCAACTGCAAGTTACGGTAACCTCTTCATATTTCGGGTGAATATTTGCTTTCATGACCTTTCCTGAAGTAAGTCGCCAGGGTATACGGCGAATAGCCTTCAATTATGATTCAAAAGGGATTTTTCTGCAAGTGGTGCAGGTGTCCCTCGCCTTGTTTTATCCGCGCCGCATCGAATCAAAAAAGTCCGCGTTGTTCTTGGTGGCTTTGATTTTATCCAGCAGGAATTCGATTGCTTCGAGTTCGTCCATGGGATAAAGCAGCTTGCGCAGGACCCAGATTTTTTGCAGGACTTCGGGTTTGATCAGCATTTCTTCACGGCGCGTACCGGAACGATTGACGTTGATGGCCGGATAGATCCGCTTTTCCGCCATGCGACGGTCCAGATGGATTTCCATGTTACCCGTGCCCTTGAATTCCTCGTAAATCACGTCATCCATACGTGATCCAGTATCCACCAGGGCGGTGGCAATGATTGTTAGCGACCCCCCTTCCTCGATGTTGCGGGCTGCACCAAAAAAGCGCTTGGGGCGCTGCAGGGCGTTGGCATCCACGCCACCGGTCAGCACTTTGCCTGATGCAGGAACAACCGTGTTATAGGCACGTGCCAAGCGCGTGATGGAATCGAGCAGAATGACCACGTCGCGCTTGTGCTCGACCAGCCGTTTGGCCTTTTCAATGACCATTTCAGCCACCTGAACGTGACGGGTGGCCGGTTCGTCAAAGGTGGAAGAAACGACTTCTCCTTTAACCGAGCGCTGCATTTCGGTCACTTCCTCCGGGCGTTCGTCGATCAGTAACACGATCAGATGGGCCCCCGGGGAATTGGCCGAGATGGAATGAGCAATATGTTGCAACATCACGGTTTTGCCGCTTTTGGGACTTGCGACCAACAGGCCTCGTTGGCCTTTGCCAATTGGAGCGATGATATCGATGACTCGTCCCGTTGTGTTTTCCTCGGCCCGGATGTCGCGTTCCAGAACCATCGGTTCATTGGGAAAGAGCGGCGTCAGGTTTTCAAAGAGGATTTTGTTCTTGGAGTTTTCCGGGGGTTCACCGTTGACGGAGTCTACTTTGACCAGGGCAAAGTAGCGCTCACCTTCCTTGGGCGTTCTGATTTCACCCTCAATACTGTCGCCCGTATGGAGGTTGAAACGGCGAATTTGGGAGGGGCTGATGTAGATGTCATCTGGGCTTGCCAGGTAGGACGTTTCCGGAGAGCGCAAGAATCCGAAACCGTCCTGCAGGACTTCCAGAGTTCCTTCACCGTAGATGCTTTCGCCGCGTTTAGCTTGATTTTTAAGCAGGGCAAAGATCAGTTCCTGCTTGCGAAGCCGGTTGGCGCCTTCAATTTCATTTTTGACAGCCATTTCCACCAGTTCAGTCACATGGTGGGTTTTCAGATCGGATAGATGCATGGGGAGTTGTGGATTCGAAAGGGAACGGTGAAAGTCAGGGATATACCAGAGAAACGGACGGTGGGACTACAGCGCCGAATTAACAGCTGCGGCGCAGAGTAACGCGTTCAGATGTGGCTGTCAATAAAAGCGCTCAGTTGGGATTTTGACAAGGCACCGACCTTGGTGGCCTCCACATTGCCATTTTTGAACAATAACAGGGTAGGAATGCCACGGACGCCATATTTGCGAGCCATTTCAGGGTTGTCGTCCACATTGAGCTTGGCAATCTTGAGGCGACCATTATAGTCGCGAGCCACTTCTTCCAGAATGGGGGCAATCAGTTTACAAGGGCCGCACCATTCGGCCCAGAAATCCAGCAGTACCGGGGTAGTTGATTGCAATATATCAGTCTCAAATGAATGATCTGTCACGTGTTGGATGGATTCAATCATGGGGTTTCCTCAAGTTCGGTCAGTTAAACGTTTGGGTTTGAGCCGCAGCGGACTGCCGCGGGAAGTGAATGGGCCCTATCCTAACCAAATATGCCAAGGATGGGAAGGGGGGGCCTTCGCCTTCATCAAGACTTTCCTGTTAAAATATCGCGTTCCCCGCGTGAAAGCGTTTTGTTGGAGGTTTCCGGCATGACTTATGTTGTCACCGAATCTTGTATCAAGTGCAAGTATACCGATTGTGTGGACGTTTGCCCTGTGGATTGTTTTCGCGAGGGCCCTAATTTTTTGGTTATTGATCCTGATGAGTGCATTGATTGCACCCTGTGTGTTGCCGAGTGTCCAGTCGAGGCGATTTTTGCCGAAGATGACGTTCCGGAAAATCAGCGTGCTTTTACTGCAATCAATGCAGAGTTAAGCAAGCTCTGGAAACCCATCACTGAGCGTAAGGAAGCGCCCGCTGATGCCGATGACTGGAAAACTGTCAGTAATAAAACCCATCTTCTGGAACGCTGATTGATTGTCTCTGGCGAGGAAGACGTATTGGAGGTGGCGCTAAAGCACATCGTTCATGGTGTGCAGCAGGATCCGGAACTGTCTGCCATCGTCTTGGTACCCCACGCTGCGCTCATCGATTCGTTCAAGAATCGGTTGATCGCATGTCTACCGATTCCTTTTGTTCGCGTCACCACCCTAACCCACTGGGCTGCCGAGCAACCGCTAACCGGCCGCCTTGTCCCTGAAATAGAGCGCCTGTCCCTGGTGTTCAACGCATTGAGAGAGCGCCGCTGGTTTGAACAGCAGGATCGCTGGGTGCTGGCGCAAGAAGCTTTGGTCCTGGTGGACGAATTGACTCATTGGGGATTTTCAATGCCACAGGATCCGGAATTATTTTCGAACCAACTGGCGCAAGCATACGCGGCCCGTAGTTCGTCGCTGCTTCAGTTTGAAGCACGGTTGATCCACGATCTGTGGCGGGTTCTCAATCAGGATCCTCTGGAATTGTCACCACCCATGGCTTACCAGCAACAACTCGCGCGACTGGCTGCACTTCCACTTTCCGGATCCTGTTACCTGGTCGCTCCGGGACCGCTTACGCCAGCCGAATCGCACTGCCTGATTGCCTTGGCAGAACACATGAAAGTCGTTCGCATCGAAAATCCCATGCCGGGCCGAGAAGGGGATCCCTGTACCGTTGCGTTGCGTGCTGCATGGGACAGCCCTGGCCAGGGTACTTTGGCCGAACGTGCTGATTCCCTGAGGCTCAGGATGCCTGAGAGCCCGTTTGAAGCGCGTTTGCGCCTGGAGGGTCTGGAGAGCATCGAACGTGAAGCACACCAGGGAGCCCTGCAGATTCAGCAATGGCTGTCGACCGGCTGCCGCAACATTGCAATTGTGGCTCAGGATCGCGTCGTTTCGAGACGTCTGCGGGCAATACTGGAACGACAGGGTGTTGCGATACGCGATGAGTCGGGATGGACTTTTTCTACCACTGCTGCCAGTACGGTAGTGATGCGCTGGCTGGATCTGGTGCGTTCCGGAGGCTACTACCGGCATTTGCAGGATTTGCTGCATTCCCCCTATCTGTGCGGAGACTGGCCCGATGAAGCGCGGGAAGGCGCAATTGCTGTGCTGGAAGACTGCATGCTGCAAACCAACTGGATTTCTGGGCTTGATGTATTGGCGCAACGTCTTGAGCACAGGGTCGGCGATCGAAGAGGGGGCGAACCGTCTGCGCGTGAACTGCTCGCTAGGTTGCAGCAAGCGGGACGCTTGCTTCGGCATCCTACCGGGAGATTTTCAGAATGGCTGCAATATTTGATTCTAAGTCTTGATGCTTGCGGAATGACTGCGGGGCTGGCACAGGACGCTGCAGGCCGGGAACTGCTGGAAATTCTCAATAAACTTGCCCAGGATTCCCAGCAGATTCCAGAAAAACTTACCCTCTCCGAGTGGGTGCGGGCATTGGATCTGCAATTTGAAGCGGCCAGTTTTATGGACATGGAGGTCGACAGTCCGGTATGCATGACTCAATTGAGTTTGACGCGTTTGCGTACGTTCGATGCGGTGCTGGTTCTTGGTGCCGATGGCGATCATCTTCCATTCATTCCGCTCCCTGCATATTTTGGAGATGTGGTTCGTGTCGCGTTGGGATTACCCACGCGACAGGACGTTCTTGAATCGACGCGCCGCGACCTGATTGAGCTGATTTCACGGGCGTCTTCAGTCAAGATCACCTGGCGCAGTGAAATCAATGGGGAACGCAATCCCCTTGCACCGCTCATGCAACGGCTGGATGTGTTTCATAAGAGCGCCTGGGGCAAGCCATTACTCGGCGTGTGCCAACCATTTTCGACAACCGTTGTTTCTGCATGTTCTCCGGAAATGCCTGCGCCAAGGCTGCAACCTGCCCAGGTCCCCACAACCCTTTCCGCCAGTGGGCACAACCGTCTGCTGGCCTGCCCGTACCAGTTTTTCGCCGCTGCCGTGCTGGGATTAGGTGACGAATCAACCATTCAGGAAACCGTGGACAAACGGGATTACGGACAACTGATTCACCAAGTCCTGCATCAATTTCATCAATCCATACCCGCGGTATCTGCAATAACGCCGGACCTGGCAGTAGAGCGTCTAACGGCCATGACACGCTCGGTTTTCGGAAAACGAAAAATTCCGGATGAAGAACTGCGGGCCTGGTGTTTGCGATGGGAGTCCAGGATTCCGGCCTATGTTGCCTGGGCTGCGGCATGGGAGCAGGACGGGTGGCGCTGGGTTGAGGGTGAAATGATGCGAGAACGCCTTTTGGGGGCCCATACGACAGGCCAGGTCCTTTTGAAGGGGAAGCTGGATCGAATGGATCGGCGCGGCGGTGCTTCCGATGAAGCACTTGCGATTCTGGATTACAAACTCAAGGCGTTCACCAGCAAAATTGGCAAGGAGATTGAGCAGGGGGAGGATGTGCAACTTGCCGTCTATACGCTACTGGCTGACCAACCTGTCATGTATGCGGCATATCTGCTGCTGGATGAAGAGGTGCCGCGTATCGTAGCCAGCCCGGATCCTCAAGTGACGGCAGCAGCTGTTTCAGAACGCATTGTCAATTTGTTTCAGGCCCTTAGAGCGGGAGCCGCCTTGCCGGCGCATGGCGTGGACCAGGATTGCCAGCGTTGTGAATTCGGCGGACTTTGTCGTCGCGACCATTGGGACATTAAAACATGACCCATCCTCCTTTTCTGGATGCGCTTCGGCCTGAAGTATCGGCGGTAGTGGAAGCCTGTGCCGGCAGTGGGAAGACGTGGATGCTGGTCTCTCGAATTTTGCGTTTGTTACTGGCGGGTGTGCCGCCTGCGGATATTTTGGCGATCACTTTTACGCGTCTTGCAGCACGCGAAATGGAGGAACGTCTCACGGGATGGCTGAAGCTGCTTGCACTGGAACCGGAGGATACAGTTGTAGATTTTTTAATTGAACGAGGCCTCACCAAAGAGCAGGCTCGCACGATGTTACCTCAGGCCCGAGACCTGTTTGAGGTGTATTTGCTGGCCAGTCCCTCGGTGACTGTGTGTACTTTCGATGTCTGGTTTCTGCGACTATTACGTCATGCGCCTTTGTCGGGAAACTTGCGACGCGACAGTATTCCCGGGCCAGATACCCAAAGACTGCGTCAGGAAGCCTGGCAGCAGTTGCTTCGCAGGCATACCACGACGCATCCTGACAGCGTGGGCGCCTCGCTGGAGTGGTTGTTCAGACACGAGGGGTTGTTCAAAACCAGGAATTGGATTTTTTCCTTCGCTGATTGGCGCGCAGAATGGTGGGCTTTTACCGAAGGACAGGCCGATCCGGTCAGTTACGCCACGCAGGCGCTGCGAGCCGAGTTGGGTGTCGCACTGGACTGCGATCCTTCGGCTGAATTGCTTGCAGATCGCAGCTTTGGTACCGCAGTGTCTGAACTCGCAGGAATTCTGGCAAAAGGAAGCACCTCACTGAATGCGCTGGGATTACAGCTTCTGTCTGCTCTGAAAAGCCCTGACCCGCTTAATATGCTTGCTGCCCTGTTGTGGACCCGTTCAGGAGGGCCGCGCCAAAATATTCTGGGTGTGGCCAAGGCAGCAGGCAAAGCCGCTTCGGAAAATCACGCAAAAATTCTTCAGCAAGTGGCAAGTGCACGTCATCAAGTGCTGGAACAAGTATCCTTGGAGACCAATGCACGTCTGTTTCACGCTGGGCAAGCCTATCTTGATGAATTGATGGCGCTTAAACAGAGCCAGGGCGAAGCCGGATTTCAGGACATTCAGTGGTCAGTGTGCACCATGCTGGAGTCATCCGAACAAGCCGAATATCTTCAATATCGTCTGGATGCCCGGTACCGGCATCTCCTGCTGGATGAATTTCAGGACACCAGTCCTTTGCAATGGCGTACGTTGAAGACCTGGTTGCAAGCGGCACGCGATGCAGAACATGCTCCTACTGTATTTTTGGTGGGTGACCCAAAACAGGCCATTTACCGTTTTCGGCGGGCCGATGCGCGATTGTTTGACCGGGCAGCAGACTATCTGGAGACGGAGTGGGATGCGCTTCGTGTCGCCCTGGACCAGTCGCGTCGCAGCGGTCCTACGATCATCGGGCTGGTTAACCGGGTCTTCGGTACATTGCCAGATTTTGGACGATTCAGAACGCACGAAGTGGCTTCTGGTACGCCTCTCGATGCTGTGCAGTTGCTTGAAATCGCTGATGAATTGACCCCTGCAATCAGTGTCGCCTCTCCGGGAGGGATGCGCAACCCCCTGGAGACACCGCGCAGGATGCCAGAACAGACTCGCGAAGCATGGGAAGGCAATTTTTTTGCTCAGCAAATTGCCCGATGGGTCGGCCCCAATGGACTGACCATTGAGGATCCCCGTGCAGGGCGACGTCTGGCTCGTTATGGGGACATTATTGTATTAGTTCGGCGCCGGGCAATGCTCGATCCTTATGAACGTGCCCTGCGCGCGGCACGTATCCCCTACTTAACCCGGCAACGAGGGGGACTTTTGGCAACGCTTGAAGTGCGTGATCTCCGCCAACTCCTGCGATTTCTGGTGAATCCGCGAGACAATCTGGCCTTGGCGCAGGTATTGCGCTCGCCCATTTTTATGGCCAGCGACGAAGATCTGCTGCTGCTTGCACAGGCACCGCATTGGTGGCATGGGCCCCATCAACCGTTAGGGTCGGCTGTTCTTGTCGAAGCCCAGCGCCAATTGGCGCTTTGGATGACCTGGGCGGCACACCTGCCAGTTCATGATCTGCTGGATCGAATTCTAGGTGAATCTGATCTGATTGCGCGCTATCAACGTTGTGTCCCTGCTGCATTGCAGGCGTCGGTTGAAGCCAACCTGCATGCTTTTTTGGAACAAGCGCTTAATCTGGACAATGGACGCTATCCGAGTCTTCCCAGGTTTTTGCAGGAACTCGACGATCTTGAGTCCTTTCAGGAAGATGCGCCTGATGAGGGGGGGTTGGAGACCGTGGGTGATGCCGTGCGCATCATGACAATACATGCGGCCAAGGGACTGGAAGCCCCCGTAGTCTGGCTACTCGAACCGCGTGAATATCGGCAGCGATCGGAGAGTGGTCAATGGTTTGTGGATTGGCCACCCAACCTGGACCGCCCCCAACATTTCTCCCTGATTCCATCGCAGGAGCAGCGTGGGTCGGCAAGAGCACCACGCCTGGATCAGGAAAAACGACTGGACCAGCGCGAAAACTACAACTTGCTTTATGTGGCTCTGACACGCGCCAGTCAATTACTCGTGGTGAGCGGACGGGCGGAGCCAGAGACCAGTGCGTGGTTCAGGCAGGTGTGTGCTTCGGCACAGCCTGAGATTACAGTCCGCCGTGTTGCTGCGCCACCATGCAGTAAATCATCGGAATAGAGAGCAGCGTATTGGTCCGTGAGGCAAGCAATGCCATTCGGGCTGCTTTGGCTTTTTCTGAAACTTCTGCAGCAACGATTCCCAGTACTTTTTTCTGATTGGGCCAGATGATGAACCACACATTGAATGCCATGATCAGGCCCAGCCACATCCCGATCCCTATGGGGGTGAACGGGGCCCGTAAAGCCAGGGCTGAGCTGATGTAGCCATTCATGGATGCGAGGCCCAGGCCCATGATGACCGTCAACAGCGCCGACCAGCGAAACCAGAACAGGGCACAGGGGGCAATGACCTTGGAAATGGCGGGTTTTTGTTCGTCAGGAATCTTGGACATCGAGGGGATCTGGACGAAGTTGAAATACCACAGCAACCCGATCCACATGATTGCTACCGTGACATGCAGCCAGCGGAAGGCAAAGGTCCACCAAGCATGGGATCCAAAGTCGATATTGCCGCCGCTGACGACAGCCACGATGACAACCAGCAAAACAAATCAGGCAGCGACGGTACGGCCCAGTGATTGAAGAATGGCACCCATAATAATCTCCTCGACACGAAATGAATTAGCAATGACACAGGTCACTGTTATAAACCCGGCAAAGATAGCATAAAGCATTTCATCGGAATATTGGATTCTTTCTAAAAGATTTATAACATTATGAT
>DAIDTL010000001.1 GCA_027457225.1 Ferrovaceae bacterium | reverse complement strand
GCCCGAGTAAGTGCGCGCGGGCGCCCATCACCTTGCGATCGGCCGCCACCACGAGGTGCGCCGGATAGTCATGGCGGGCCAGTAACAGACACAGGTCAGGACCGATACCCGCGGGTTCGCCGGCCGACAGGCCGATGACGGGTTTACCGTTCGTCGAAGCGGATGTCCACATAGGCCTGATCACGCAATTGGCGCACCCACTCGTCGAATGCTTCATCCGATTTACGTGCGCGCAGCCCCTGGCGTGCCGCCAGACGGCGGCGTTCCAGGTTGGCGTCGGCTTGTCGTACCTCCAGGACCTGCACGATGTGCCAACCCAGTGGCGTTTCAAAGGGTGCACTGGTTTCGCCCGGTTTCAGCGATTTGACGACTTTTTCAAACTGGGGCAGGGTCTCGCCTTCGGAAATCCAGCCCAGGTCGCCGCCACGGTTGCGGCTTTCGTCCTCGGAACTTAGGGTGGCGAGCCTGCCAAATTCTTCGCCGCCGGACAACCGGGCAGAGAGCCCCAGGATCTTGTTGTAGGCGTCATTGGGGCCAGCATCGGGGTTGAGCTTAACCAGGATTTGTCGCACATGATACTGGGTGATAGGGGCGGGGGCTTCTGAACCGCGCCGATTGATCAGTTTGATGATATGAAAGCCGTTGGGGCTGCGCAGAATGCCGCTGTATTCACCCGGTTTCAATTTGCTTGCTGCGTTGGCAAACAGGGAGGGCAGACGGGCCGCCGGCCGCCAACCTAAATTGCCGCCTTTCAAGGCATCGGGAGCCTCAGAGAAGGTCGCTGCGACTTCCGCAAATTCCATGCCCTTGTTCAACTTGTCGAAGGCTTCCTGAATTTTTTTCTGGCGTTGGGCCACCCGTTCAGGTGAAGCGTTTTCCGGGACGCTAATCAGGATATGAGCCAGATCAAACTCATCCTGAGCCGAACCACCGCGGGCATTTTCTTCCTGAATCTGGGCGTCAATTTCGCTGTCCGACACGTTGATCCGATTTTCCACTTCGCGTTCGCGCAGGTGCACCAGGATGATTTCGTTGCGGATTTCTTCGCGAAACTTGCTCCAGGTCACGCCTTCCTTTTCCACGGCAACCCGAAAGGCAGCCAGAGGCAGTTTGTTTTCTTCGGCAATTCGCCCGATGGCCTGATCGAGCTGGGTATCATCCACTTTAATTCCCGCATCCTTGGCGTACTGGAGCTGAACGGCGTCCATGATCATTTTTTCCAGCACCTGACGCATCAGGATATGCCGTTCCGGCAGGGTGATGTTTTGCCGGGTCAACTGGGTCGCAATCATGTTGGTGCGGTCATTAAGCTCGGAGAAGGTGATAACGCTGGTGTTGACCACCGCCACGATGCGATCCACCACCGGCAGGGTGGCCTCTTCCAGAGGGGGCGTAACGCCGGACTTGTTGGCCTCCTGTGCGGGGCGCACCAGCAGGTTATCAGCCGCCTGCGTCCATGGGGCCAGCCAGAGGGCTGCCAGGGTCAGGCCGATCAGAAATCGCTTCATGGAATAATCTCGTTAGTTTTGATGTAACCGGGGATATTCCGGCGCAACGCCTCTAGGGGGTTCTGACCCAGGCCCAGTCCGCCCAGCTCCAGTTGTACGTAAAAAGCGCTGTTGGTTTGAACAGAGGTGACAGCAAAGCGCGTGGTAATGATCCGCAGGGCCCAGCACCCCTGATTATACTCAAGGCCCATCAAGCCTTCCACTACTTGATTGTCCAGGGTGGAATAGGCCACCCGTCCCAGAAATGACAGCTGGCTGGACAGCGGCCACTCACTGGAGATATCCCATTGTTTGACGGCGGTCAGTACGTTGATGGGCGTGGTGGCCCCGGGAACGAAGGTGGAGGTGGTGGTGGGCGTGGTCAGAATCGTCGGGACGCCGGGGATGGGCGTATCGATACGGTAGCTTAGATTGAAGACTTTGCCTGGGGCCGCTGTGTAGGTGGTGCTGGCCATCATTTGCTGCGTGTGCAGGTCATGGGCGTCGAAATTGAAGTAACTGTCCAGTTTCCAGCGCTGGGTCACACGGGCGGCGAGGGAGATCAGGACGTCGGACGTCTGGGCGGGGGGCGGCAATTGCCCCGGCAGCAGGACGGCATTGGGCGTGAAATAAAAGCGCTGACCGATCATGCCGTTGATGATCTCCTGGCCTGAGTTGGGGTCGAGGATTCGGCTGGTAACGGCTGCAGTGACCTGGTTGGCGTTGTTGATGCGGTCGATTCCGTCGTACTGGTTTTCCGTGAAGATGGTGGAACGATTGAAGTCGGCCAGGGCCGTATCAAATACCGGCAATTGAGACTGGTCCCGATAGGGGATGTAGACGTAGTAGAGCCGGGGCTCCAGGGTCTGCACCACCGACTTGTCAAATAGCGAGGTCTCGCGATCAAACAGCAGGCCGCTGTCCACGCTGGTGATAGGCAAGGCACGGGTATAGCGACTGTTGGGCTCGGTGTTGAATTCGCCCAGTTGATATTCGGTGAAATTAAGGCCGGTTTTGAACGTCATGTAGCTGTAGCTGTTGCGCCAGGGAAGGGTCAGCGTGGGGTAGAGTACCGTTCGGTTGCCGCTGTCTATGGATTGGTAATTGGAGTTGTAGGTGATGCCGTTGACCATCACATTGCCCGGCGTCACGTTGGGTCCGGGGCTACGGAATGACGAGTATTGCGAAGAAAAATCCAGGTTGAGGCCGTTCCAGTTGTCCTGGGACCAATGGGCGTTGATTTGGGGTTCGATGCGGAATTGCGGGATGGCGCCTACCAGGGTCTGATACGACACGGAGTGCGCAGAAATGTCCCAGCCAGGCAACCCGCTATAGCTCAGGTTGAAATCCCGCGGCAGATACGCGAGCCCCGGCGGACCCAGCAAGGTGCTGAGATCAATCAGGTAATTGGGATCCGAGGCCGCTTGCACGTTTGCCGAAAAATTGAGGCCGGGAAGGATTTGCTGATTGTGGATCCATTGTCCATACCAGCGATCGGTGCCCGTCACGATGTCTCGCTGCATGTATTCGGTACTGAGGGTGCCGCTGAGCGTGGGTTCCAGATAGCGAAACTCGTTGCCCAGTTGCAGACCGCGGGTACTCATGGTGCGTGGAGTGACCGTGTCGTCCATGTTGGGGGCGATGTTGAAATAATAGGGCACTGCAATGTCCTGCCCGGTGGTGGCCGTGACCCCATAGGTGGGGGCCAGCACACCGGATTTGCGATTGTTGTCGAGCGGGAAGGACAGGCTCGGCGCATACACGATGGGCACGTCGAAGAAATTAACGGTGCCGTCTTTGCTGATCCCCTCCTGCTTGGTATGGTCCAGATCCACCTGCCCGGAGCGGATATACCAGTCATTGCGCCCCAGCGGGCAGGTGGTGTATTCGGTGTTGAGCAGGCGTTCTTTGTCATCGGCCACGAATTCCAGCCAGGTGGCATCGCCACGCGCTGTCCAGGGGCGCTTGTCATTGCCGGGGTAACTGAAGGTGGGGGATTCCATGTAGCCGAGATGGGTATCGAGATCGTACACGGCGTGCGGCCCTTCCAGGATCAGGGCGTTGTTGCGTACCATGCGTATATTGCCGCTGGCTTCTACTGTCTGGGTGGGTTGCTGGTAGTGGATATGATCCGCCGTGATCACAATCCCTTGGCGCCGTACCTCGGCGTGACCATCGGCATCCATTTCCACATCGGTTTGGCTGGTGATGCTGTCGGCGCGAATGAACACCACCTGATCGTTGCTCCCCGCAGCTCCCGGAATCGCGACATCAAAGCTGGGTGCCGATTTTAGTGTGGGGCCTGGGCGTTGCTGCTCCTCCGCGGCCACGGTTTGGGCGAGCATTGCCAAAACCAGAGTCAAGGCGCAGAGAGGCTTCGGGTGCATCAGCAGGGGTCGGCGCAATAATTTTGGTAAAATCGCATAAATTCAGGCAATAAGCAATTCCCACGACACGCTGGAGCTTACTCTTTGCACCGCCTCAATGCCTTGCACGCCTGGGTCAATGAAACCCACCCGGCCCCACTCAGTGCCCTGACACCGGCCTCCTCCGACGCCAGTTTCCGGCGCTACTTTCGCCTGACATGCGGCTCGGAAACCTTCATCGTAATGGACGCCCCGCCAGAAAAGGAAGACTGTCATCCCTTCATGGCGGTGGCGGCACTGTTTGCCGGAGCAGGCGTGCATGTGCCGCAGATCTTGCGGGCCGATGTGGCACGGGGATTTTTGCTGCTGACCGATCTGGGGCACACCACTTACCTCGAGGCGCTGGCGGCGCCCAGGGCCACTGACGCTACCGCACAGCAGTTGTATCGCGCCGCATTGTCTGCTCTGGTGACCTTGCAGCGCGCCAGTCGCCCCGGTTGTCTGCCGGAATACGATGAAGCGCTGTTGCGCCGTGAAGTGGCGCTTTTTCCGGAATGGTATGTGGAGCGCCATTTGGGTCAGCAGCTTGACGCTGCCGAGCAGAAGGCCTTTGAGCAGAGTGTCAACGCCCTTGTCGCCAACGCGCTTGCCCAGCCCAAAGTGTTTGTGCATCGCGACTACCATTCGCGCAACCTCATGGTGTGCCATCCCAATCCCGGGATCCTGGATTTTCAGGATGCAGTATATGGTCCTATCACTTACGACGCCGTGTCGTTACTCAAGGATGCCTATGTGCGTCAGGAAGAGGCACAAAGGCTGGACTGGCTGGTGCGCTATTGGGAGCAGGCCCGTGCCGCCCAATTGGCGGTAGCCGCCGATTTTGGTGAGTACTATCGTGATTTTGAATGGATGGGCGTGCAGCGTCATTTGAAAGTGCTGGGGATTTTTGCCCGCCTTCATCACCGTGATGGCAAGTCGGGCTACCTGCAGGACCTGCCGCGCGTGTTGCAGTATGTGCTGGAAACCTGCGTGCGCTATCGCGAATTGCGCCCACTGGCCCATATGCTGCACCGAATCAGTGGCCAGGACACGGCTGTGGGGTTGACGTTTTGAGCCTTCAGGCCATGATCCTTGCGGCCGGACGCGGCGAGCGTATGCGCCCGCTCACGGATCTGGTGCCCAAACCGCTCCAGGTGGTACACGGCAAGCCCCTGATCGTGTGGCAAGTGGAGCGCCTCGCGGCAGCCGGATTCACTGATCTTGTCATCAATCATGCCTGGCTGGGGGAGCAGATCGAAGACGCCATCGGTGATGGCGCACGCTGGGGCGTGACCGTGCGCTGGTCGCGCGAAGGCACGGCGCTGGGCACTGCGGGGGGCGTGGCCACGGCCTTGCCGCTATTGACGGCGCAGGCTTTCCTGCTGGTCAGCGCCGATCTTTACACCACCTATCGTTACGCGCGCCTGCGCGCACCGCTGGAAGACTTTATCGCCGATCCCGCAGGGATTACCGAGGCGCATCTGGTGCTGGTGGATGACCCGCGTTATCCGCAGGATTTTTCGTTACTGGATAACCGCGTGACGGCAGTGGGGCAAAACGCCGGTACCTATGGCAACATGGGTGTTTTTCGCCGCCGCTTTTTCGAGGCATTGCCCCCAGGACAACCTGCCGAATTGGGCCCCCTGCTGCACGCTGCTGTGGCACGCAATGTAGTGAGTGGCGAATACTACCGCGGTCGCTGGGTCAATGTGGGCACCGCAGCCGATCTGGAACAATTGGAATTGGGGACAGATCTTAATGCTGGCCCTTGAACTGGAGACAGGATTTGAATCGCGCCGTCACTGAAAAAAAATTAAGGCCTGACCCCAGTTGCGCCACGTATCAGGCCCGGCGCCGCCGTCTGGCGCGCGCCCTGCAGGGCGGTGTCGCCGTTATTCCCACGGCACCCGAGCGCCTGCGCAATGCGGATACCCATTACCTCTATCGCTGGGACAGCCATTTCCATTACCTCACCGGCTTTCACGAACCCGAAGCGGTGCTGGTATTGGTGGGGGGGCGTACACCTCGTTCGGTGCTGTTTTGCCGGCCGCGCGACGCCCAAAGCGAAATCTGGGATGGCCATCGTGTCGGCCCTCGGGCGGCCCGGACCCGTTACGGCGTGGACGAAGCTCATCCCATTGCGCAACTGGAAGCGCGCATGCCCGGGCTGCTGGCCAATTGCCCTGCCCTACATACTCCCATCGGGCTGGATGAAGCCTGGGACAAGCGTGTGACCGGATGGTTGAATACCGTGCGCAAGCAGGTCCGCAGCGGCGTAACGGCCCCGGCGGCGTTGTGCGAAGTGCGCCATGCGCTGGATGAAATGCGTCTGATCAAGGATGCGGGCGAACTGAAACTGATGAAACAGGCGGCGGCCATTTCGGTGTTGGCCCATCGGCGCGCCATGCAGTTTACGCAACCTGGACGCTACGAATTTGAAGTGGAAGCCGAGCTGCTGCACGAATTTCGTCGTCACGGTTCGGAGGCCCCGGCGTACCCTTCCATTGTGGCGGGAGGCCCCAACGCCTGCGTGTTGCACTATGTTAAGAATGGCGCGTTGCTCAAGGCTGGCGATCTGTTGTTGATTGACGCGGGTTGTGAATGGCAGGGCTACGCCTCAGACATCAGTCGCACCTTTCCGGTTAATGGCACCTTTTCCGGGGCGCAGCGCGCCCTCTATGAGATTGTGCTGGCCGCGCAGATGGCTGCACTTCGGACCATCAAACCCGGCGCTCCTTTTGCCGCATATCACCAGGCGGCACTTGAAGTACTGGTGCGTGGGCTGATTGATCTCAAAATTTGTCGTGGTACCGTCGCAGGGGTCATCGAGTCCGGCGACTATCGCCGCTTTTACATGCATCGCACCGGACATTGGCTGGGCCGCGATGTGCATGATGTGGGCGAGTACACCCGCGACGGCCGCTCGCGTCGCCTGCAGGCAGGCATGGTGCTGACCGTGGAGCCGGGTCTGTATGTACGGCCCGGGACGAGGGTGCCCAAAGCCTTTCATCACATGGGCATTCGCATTGAGGACGATGTGGTGGTGACGGCATCAGGGCACACGGTGTTGACCGCAGAGGCACCGAAGACCATCGAAGCGATTGAAGCGTGGATGGACAAAGCATGAAGGCCGCGAAGGGTACGGTTTGCAAAGACATTGCCATCGTCGGTGGAGGTCCCGTGGGAGCTGCTGCGGCCTTGGGGCTTGCTCGCGCCGGACATGGGGTGACCTTGCTGGAAGCGCGCGCTTCGATGCTGGCCGATGATCGGCGCACACTCGCCATTGCCTACGGCAGCAAATTGATTCTGGAGGATCTCGGGGCCTGGCCTGCAGTATCAGAGGTCACGCCGATCACCAACATCCATGTTACCCAGAAAGGCCATTTTGGCCAGACCGTGATTACGGCAGAAGATGCCGGAGTGCCGGCGCTGGGTTATGTGATGCGCTACAACGCGCTGGTGGAAGCGTTGGTGCGCGCCCTGACAGCGACTTCCATCGAGGTGATTACCGGCGCCGCAGTCACGCGCGTTACCCCTCACGAGGACAAGACTGAAATCCATTGGGGAGAGGGGGCGACAGCGCAGTTCTGTGCGGCGCGCCTCGCGGTCTTGGCCGATGGCGGGCGTGCACTCACTGCAGCGACCTTTGGCACGCCGAAAGAATCCCCCTATACCCAGGTGGCGTTGGTGGCACAAGTGCATACCGATGAAATGCCCCATGGGCGTGCCTATGAGCGCTTTACACCTTCCGGGCCGGTGGCCTTGCTTCCTTTTGAGCGCCACTATGCGCTGGTGTGGACCGGCACCCAGGCCGAAGTGGAAGCGCTGGTGGCATTACCCGATGAGATTTTTTTGACACGCCTGCAACGCTATTTTGGCGATCGTGCCGGACAGTTTTTACGGGTGAACGCGCGCAGCTGGTTTCCACTCACGCTGAAAGTGGTGAAGCAGGTCACGCGCCCCCACGCCGTGTGTATCGGCAATGCGGCCAAGACCATGCATCCAGTAGCCGGGCAGGGATTTAATCTGGGGCTGCGCGATGCCGCAGGACTGTGCCGGGTGGCGCAGGGCGTGTCCCGCGAATCCTTGGGAGATGCCGACATGCTGGCGCGGTACGTGCGGTTGCGTGCACGCGATCGGCGCGCCGGGATCGGCCTGACCCATGCGCTGGTGACCGGGTTCTCCAATCGATTGCCGCTCTTGCCCCTGCTGCGTGGCAACGCGTTGACGGCCATGAACCTGTTGCCCATCACGCGCCGCGCCTTGGCCCGGGTCATGATGTTTGGCGTGTCTTCGAGAGGCTGAGCATGGTGCGAGCAGGGTCCCCGTTGGATGTGCTCATCGTCGGTGCCGGCATTACCGGTATTGCCCTGGGGTTGGCGCTGCGCCAGTCGGGACAGCGCGTCCGGGTGCTGGATCACGCCCCGTTGACGCGCTTTCAACCAGTCTCCGGTTTCGATCAACGCATCTATGCCATGAGCCTCGCCAGTCAGTCCCTGCTGGAGGCGGTGGGTGCCTGGGGGCGCATGGACTCCGAACGCATTCAGCGCATCCACAAAATGGCGCTGCAGGGAGACGCCCAGGGGCAGCTGCAATTTGCCCCGGCCCCGGGGAGTGGCGCGCCACTGGGGTTTATCGCCGAGTCTGGCGCCATGTTGGAGGGATTGCTTGGCGCGGTGCGAGAAACGGGGTCAGATCTCGTTGATGCACCGGTCACGCTACAGGACGTGACGGTGCTCGAGGATCACGTGCGGGTCACGCTGAAACAGGGGCAGGCGCTGCGTACGCGGCTTCTGGTGGCTGCCGATGGGCTTCACTCCCCTCTGCGCGAACGGATGGGCATCGCGGCTCATTTCAAGAGCTATGGTCAGACGGCGGTGGTGGCCAATTACGCCACGGATCGCCCGCACGACGGGGTGGCCCGCCAATGGTTTCTGCCCGGCGAGGTGGTTGCATTGTTGCCACTGACGGGGAACCATGTGTCGCTGGTCTGGTCTGCTCAGACAGAACATGCAGAACATCTGCTTACGCTTTCTCCCTTAGAGCGAACGGCGGCACTCCAGGCGGTGGTGGGCTATGGCGTAGGCCATCTGGAGGAGCGTTCAACGCCAGCAGGATTCGATCTGCGCCTGATGCGGGTGGAGCGCCTTACAGCGCCGCGCTTTGTGCTGGTAGGTGATGCGGCCCACGGCGTACATCCCATGGCAGGGCAAGGCCTTAACCTCGGCTTGCAGGATGCGGCGCAGCTTGCAGCGATTCTTGTCAGCCGGGGCCCTGGTCCGGATTGCGGCGATGCCTCGGTCTTGCGGCGCTACGCGCGGGCCCGGCGTGAGCCGGTGCTGGCCATGCAGGGACTGACCGATGGGCTGTTTCGTTTGTTCGGGTCCGATCGCTGGGGCCTGCCCGGATTGCGCAATTGGGGTATGAATATTGTCAACCAGCAAGGCTGGCTTAAACAACGTTTAATGGAACACGCAAATAAATGAAGACTTTTCGGTGGTTATTATGGGGTGCTTGCGCGCTGGGATCGCAACTGGCGCTGGCGGATGCCAATGACGTGCGTAAACTGCTGGAAACCCGGGTGCCGCGTTTGGCCAACCAGGTGCAAAGCGTTACACCGGCCCATGTGCTGGGCCTGTACGAAATCTACACCGAAGACCGGCAGATTATCTACACCGACGAAGAGGTCACCGTGCTGATTGCGGGGGATATTCTGGATGCCAAGACCCTCAAAAATCTTACTGAGGCACGCATGAGAGTGCTGGGGGCCATCAAACCGGAGACCTTGCCGCTGGAACTTGCAATGAAAAAAGTCAAAGGCAATGGCAAGCGCAAGCTGGTGGTGTTTTCCGATCCCGATTGTCCATTTTGCCGCAAGCTGGAAAAAGAACTCAGCAACATCACCGACGTCACCATTTACACCTTTATCTTTCCCATCGGGGCGTTGCATCCGCAGGCGCCTGATCGGGCGCGCTGGATCTGGTGTTCTGCAGATCGCCAGAAAACCTGGGATGACTATCTGCTACGTAACGTGATGCCGGCTAAAAAGGATTGCGCCAACCCCCTCGACACCATTCAGGCGCTGGGAGCCAAGTACCGTATCAACGGCACCCCCACGCTGATTTTTGCGGATGGACAGGTGGTCCCGGGGGTGATGCCGCAGGATGATCTGGAGCGGGCGCTCGGTTCGCACTGAAGAAAAAAAGAATAGGGGTCAAAATACATTTTGACCCCTTTCCATTAAAACCGCCGATACAGCGGATCGTTGCGATCGAGCTGCTGGTTCGCGGCTCTGAAGTCGGGATAAAGCTGGGCCACCAGTTGCCAGAAATCCTGACCGTGGTTCAGATGCCGAAGGTGCGCCACTTCGTGGGCCACCACGTAGTCGATCTCCGCCAGGGAAGCCTTGATGAGGCGCCAACTCAAACGGAGCTCCCCACAATCGTTGCAGCTGCCCCAGCGTCCCAGTGCGTTGGACAGGCGCACGCGCGGTACCGGCACACCCAATTTTTCCGCAAAGAACTGCACTCGCGTTTGAAACAGGGGCAGGGCCTGGGCGCGATACCACTGTTGCACCAAAAACTGGACGGGACCCTCGTTGGGATCCACTTCGATGACTTCACCCTCCTGCGGTAGCAGGGACAATTGGGCGGAAACAAAACGCAGGGTGCGCGTGCCTCCCAGCCATGGTAATGACTCCCCCTCACAAAATTGCGGAGCTTCGGGAATGGCGCGCTCGCGCCAGTGCTGGAGTTTTTTCTGAACCCAGGGCCACTGGTCCCGAATGGCCTGCTCCACCGAGCCGAGGGTCACCCAGGGCGGGATGGCCACGGTTAATCCGGTGTGATCCACCAGGAGGCCGATACTGCGCCGACGGCGTCGTCGCGCCACACTATACTGCACCTCATGGTCACCGATGCGCAGGCGATGGCGGCGCGGTGGACGGGTGTTTAGCGCTGCGACGGCCCCCTTGCGACTGTAGGGTTGGGCCACCCGTCCGGTGAGCTCTTCCATCTGTTGCTCGATCCAGATTTCCGCTTCGCGCGTGACCTCCGCGCCATCGCGACCCACGGTGGGTATGGGAGGGCCGATGCGCACCGAAAGGGTTCCTGGGTGTTTGGCCAGCAATCCTTTTTTCCAGAACTCGCCGGCATTATGGGCCATGGGCACCACCGGCACCCCGGCCGCGGCGGCCAATAGGCCACCGCTCGGGGCATAGCGGGCGCGATAGCCCGAAGGGACGCGGGTGCCTTCAGGAAAGATAATGACCTTGAGGCCTGCCTTGAGGCGCTCAAGCCCCTGGGTTTGCACTTGTTGAAAGGCTTCGCGACGGGCGTCGCGATCGATGGCGATGGGGTCGAGCAAACGCATGCCCCAGCCGAAAACGGGCATGGACAGCAATTCCTGTTTTAGCACAAAGCTGTGGGGCGAAAAGAAGGCAGGAAAAAACATGGTCTCCCACTGCGATTGATGTTTGACCAGCATCACGCAAGGGCCCTCGGGGACGTTTTCCCAGCCGCTGACGGTGTAGCGCACCCCCAGCAACAGGGTGCCCAGACGGATCATGAGTCGGCACCATGCACCCGAAAAATAGCGTGGTCCGCGATGAGAAAAAGGCGCAGAGAGCGCCATCAAAAGGACATACACCGGCGTGGCAACGAGCTGACAGAGCAGAAAGGCGAGTGCTCGGAGCGCCGTCATGCGGTGCCTCCGATAATGGCGCGTACGGCTTCCGAGAGATCGGAAAACACCTGGGTGCCCGCCGGCAAGCCGCCGGCATCACGGGTTTTTTGTCCCTTGCCGGTCAGGACCAGCATGGGCTGCGCCCCCACCCGGGCGGCAGCGGTGAGATCGCGCAAGGAGTCGCCAATGGCCGGGACATCACGCAATGGAATGTTGTAGCGCTGCTGGATTTCTTCAAACATGCCGGTGTTCGGTTTGCTGCAATGGCAGCGGGCTTCGTTGGCATGGGGGCAGAAAAAAATGGCATCGAGCGCCGCTCATTGTTGAGCCAGGGTGTCGATCATCTTTTGATGAATGGCGTTGAGGGCAGCCATGTCAAGCAGGCCGCGCGCCACTCCCGACTGATTGGTGGCCACCACCACCCGATAGCCGCTCTGATTAAGTTGTGAAATCGCTTCCAGGCTGCCTGGAAGGGGTTTCCATTCCTCCGGGCTTTTGATGTAGCGTGTGCTGTCGAAGTTGATGACGCCATCCCGATCCAGGATCACCAGTTTCATCGGCCTAGCCTCCCAATCTGGAAATGTCGGCAACCTGGTTCATCAGGCGTTCCAGGCGCATCAGGAGGGCCAGACGATTGGCGCGCAGGACCGGGTCCTCGGCCATCACCATCACCTCAGTGAAGAAGGTATCCACGGGCGCGCGCAACCGGGCCAGGTGGCGCAGGGCAGCAGTGTAGTCCAGGTGCACCAGATGGTCGTCCACCACGGGCTCACAGGCAATCAGTGCGGCATACAGCGCCTGCTCGCCTGGATCCACCAGGCGCTCGTGCTGGAGCGTCGGCACGGCGGCATCTGCTGCGGGGCCGGATTTTTTAAGGATGTTGCGGATGCGCTTGTCGGCGGCGGCGAGGCTTTCCGCTTCGGGCAGCGCACGAAACGCGCGCACGGCCTCCAGACGCAACAGCACACGATCAAGGCGCGCCGGGTTTTGGCTCACCACCGATTCGATTTCCTCCGCACTGAACTCGCGCTCGCGCAGCGTCCCGCGCAGGCGCTCCAGGATGAAGCCATTGAGGTCCGCCACGGTGGTGGCCGCCAGGGTGTCTGGAGCAAACCCATCCACAGCGTGCTGGAGCAATTGTGGCAGTTCCAGCGGCAGTGCTGCTTCAATCAAAATCCGGATGACACCCAGGGCGGCGCGACGCAAACCAAAGGGGTCGCGGTCGCCGGTGGGAACCAGCCCGATGCCGTAGATGCCGGCGAGGGTGTCGAGCTTGTCGGCGAGTGCCACAGAGGCACCCAGTAGGCTTTGGGGCAGGGTGTCCTGGGCAAAGCGCGGATGGTAATGGGCGGCGATGGCCTCCGTCACGGCCTCGGGTTCGCCATCGTGGGCGGCATAAATGCGTCCCATCAGACCCTGCAGTTCGGGAAATTCGCCCACCATGTCGGTGAGGAGGTCGGCCTTCATCAAGTATGCCGCGCGTTGCGCAGCGGCGTCGTCGACCCCGAGCTGGGTTGCAATATTTCCGGCCAGCGCCTGCAGGCGCTGCACCCTTTGGAGCATGCTGCCCAGCTGATGGTGATAGACCACGTCGTTCAAGCGCGGGACACGGTCGGCGAGCGGTGTCTTGCGATCCTGCTCAAAGAAAAAGCGCGCATCCGCGAGGCGCGCACGCAGCACGCGCTCATTGCCATGAATGATGGACTGCGGGGTCGGCGTCTCTATATTGCTGACCAGCAGGAAGCGCGGTAGCAGGTGTCCCTGTGCATCTCCCAGCGGAAAATATTTCTGGTGCTGCTGCATGGAGAGGATCAGGCACTCTTGCGGCACGGCCAGAAACTCGGGGTTGAAGGTGCCGGCATAGACTGCGGGCCATTCCACCAGGGCGGTGACTTCATCGAGGAGGGCTTCGTCTGCCAACACCCGGGCTTCTCCCGCGGCAGCACGCAGGGCCGTCTCGATGCGGCTGCGGCGTACGGTGAACGAAGCCAGCACCCGGCCTTTGTGCTCCAGGGTGGCGGCGTATTGATCGGCATGAGAAAGGGTGATGGGGCCGCTACTTAAAAAGCGGTGGCCGAGGGTGGTGTTGCCGGCGCTGACCCCCATCAGCGTCACGGGAAGCACGGTGCTGCCGTGCAGGACCACGAGGCCATGCACCGGGCGCACAAACTGCGCGTCCCCCGCGCCCCAACGCATCACCTTGGCTACCGGCAGGCGCGCCAGGACGTCGGCGAGAAGCGCGGGCAGGGTCTCTGCCAAGGTCTTGCCGGGCTGCACTGAATGGAATACGAAGAGATCATGGCCCTTGGGGTCCTTGGCGGTCTGCAACCGGTCTACGGCTACTCCGCAGGAACGTGCAAAACCGGCCAATGCAGGCGTAGGTTGACCATTGGCAGCGAATCCCGCGGCACATGCCGGGCCCTTGCGTACCACGTTGTGATCGGGCTGGCGGGTTGCGACGTCGCATACGGTAAGGGCCAGACGGCGCGGTGATGCATAACCTTCCACAAGGGCATCGGCCGACGCAAAATCTTGCGCCATCAGGGCATCGCTGATGCCGGCGCGAAACGCGGTGCCCATGCGTTCCAGCAATTTGGGTGGGAGTTCTTCAGTGAGGAGTTCGATGAGCAGGGTTTCTCTCATGGTGCCGTGCCTTCCGTGCGTGGGCACATGGGAAATCCCAGGGCTTCGCGGGACGCGTAATAGGCCTGCGCCACCTTGCGTGCCAGGGTGCGGATGCGCCCGATGTAAGCGGCGCGCTCAGTGACGGAAATGGCGCCGCGGGCATCCAGGAGGTTAAAGGTGTGTGAGCATTTCAGGACCATCTCATAGCCTGGCAGGGGCAGTCCGGCATCGATCAACCGCGCGGCTTCGGACTCCAGTCCGGAAAACTGGCGGAACAGCCATTCGGTGTTGCTGACCTCGAAGTTGTAGCGCGATTGCTCCACTTCGTTCTGATGGTACACGTCGCCGTAGCTGATGCCCGGGGTCCAGACCAGATCGAAAACGTTGTCGCAACTTTGCAGGAACATGGCGAGGCGCTCGATGCCGTAGGTCATTTCCCCCAGTACCGGCTTGCAGACAAGTCCGCCCACTTCCTGGAAATATGTGAACTGGGTGACTTCCATGCCGTTGAGCCAGACTTCCCAACCCAGGCCCCAGGCGCCCAGGGTGGGGTTTTCCCAATCGTCTTCCACAAAGCGGATATCGTTTTGCGTGGGGTCAATGCCCAAGGCCGAGAGCGAGCCCAGATAGAGTTCCTGAATGGCGTCTGGAGAAGGTTTTAACACCACCTGGAACTGGTAGTAATGCTGTAGGCGGTTGGGGTTGTTGCCATAGCGTCCGTCCTTGGGGCGGCGCGAGGGCTGCACATAAGCCGCACGCCAGGGTTCGGGTCCCAAGGCGCGCAGGAAGGTGGCGGTGTGCGAGGTGCCGGCCCCCACTTCCATGTCGAAGGGTTGCAAGAGTGCGCAGCCTTGATCGCTCCAGTAGCGTTGCAGGCGCAGGATGATTTCCTGAAGGGTCAGCATGGGGTGATTATCGACGATTGAAGCGCTGGACGATACCCAATATTGCCAGGATGATGAACCAGATCAGGGACCACTGGGCGATGGAGAGTGAAAGAAAGGTCCAGCCTACCGTAGCGCATTCGCCGGAGCCCTTGAAGACCACTTCCAACGCTTTCAGGAAGGGGTGCGCTTGCAGAATATAGTTGAGCCCGGGTCCGCAGGCGGGCACCTGATCGGGGGGCAGGTGCTGCAGCCACACCTGGCGGGCTGCAATGGCGGCTCCCGTGCCAGCGGTGAGGGCAATCAGCACGGCATAGACACGGGCGCCCAGATCGCGCGGGTTATGTAGGGCAGCAAACAGGAAAACAGCGCCCAGCCCGATCATGAAGATGCGCTGGAAAATGCACAGGGGGCAGGGGTCTTCGCCTTGGGCATGCTGCAGATAGAGCGCAAAGCCGATGAGGCCGGTGGCTATAAGGAAACCCAGAATATAGAACAGGCGGCGTGGAATACAGAGTCTCCATTTTGGAAATGGTGGCGAATCAGGGATTCGAACCCCGGACCTGCGGATTATGATTCCGTCGCTCTAACCGGCTGAGCTAATTCGCCAAGCCGCGCATTATAACGTGACCACCCATGAAGGATCAAATGATCTCAGGGGGACTCCAGCGATGCGAGGAACTGGCCGAACCAGACCAGCCCCTGCGGCCACAGGCCAAGTTTTGCCGCACTGCCGATGTGCCCTAGTGCGCCTGCGTCCATGAGACGCGCTTTCCAGGCCGTGGCAAACACCTCCGCACGTTCAAAACTGACACGCTCATCGTTGCGGCTGGCCACGACCATGGCGGGGAAAGGCAGGGGCGCCAGAAGAATGGGATCAAACCCCAGGATGTTATATCCGGGGTCTCCGATAAAACGATCAATGTCGGTGGGGGCCACAAGAAAGGCGCCAGCCACCGTGAATGCCGAATGCGTCAGCGCCCAGCGCACGGCCAGCGTTGTGCCAAGGCTATGCCCCACCAGAATCACCGGTTTCTTACAGGCGCCAACGGCCCCTGTCAGCCGTTGTGACCAGTCGGCATAACGTGGTGCCTCCCAGTTCTCCTGAATCACGCGACGCATGTTGGGAAATTCGGCTTCCCAGGCCGTCTGCCAGTGCTCGGGTCCGGAGCCATGCCATCCGGGAAGAATGAGAATGTCGTAATCCGTGAGAGTGCTCATTGCGGGGTCATCCTTGCTGGAACCGACAGCAGGAGGGCGACAAGGCACAGCACCAGGATGCCAGGGTTTCCGATCACCACAAATGGGGTGGACCCTGCAAACCCCTGGGCCTGGCCGTTGAGGCTGAAGATCTCGGCGCGCGGTGCGCGGCTGATGATGTGCCCCTTTTCATCAATCAGTGCCGTGATGCCGGTGTTGGTGGCGCGTAACATCTGGCGCCCGGTTTCCAGCGCGCGGGTCTGGGCCATTTGCAGGTGCTGTTCAGGGCCGATGGAATGACCAAACCAGGCATCGTTGGTGAGGTTGGCCAGCAGGGTGGCGCGCGGCAGGGCACGAATGATTTCCTCGCCGAAAGCGTCCTCGTAGCAGATGTCCACAGCCACCCATTGGCCGGCCACCCGCATGGGCGCCTGGTCAGGACTGCCCCGTTGCTGGCTGTCCAGGGGAATGCTCAGCACTGCGTGCACCAGCGGTTTGAGCAGGCCCTCGAAGGGAATGAATTCACCAAAGGGCACCAGATGCACCTTCTGGTAGGTTTGTGTTGGAGAGTGGCCAAAACTGAAGACGCTGTTGTAGTACTGGCCGCGTTCCGGTTCCGAGAACATGCCGATCAGCACATCGCTGTCGCGCTCGTAGCCGTAGCGCGTGATCTCTTCTGCGTAGGCTTCCGGCATCTGTTGGCGCATAAAGGGCAGCGCGCTCTCGGGCATGATGATGAGGCGGCTCCTGCTGTTGTAGAGCAAATTGGTGTAGCGCTGTATCGTCAGCCCGGTGCTGGCTCTCTGGAATTTTTGATCCTGGGGAAAGTTGCCCTGCAACAGGCTGACACTCAGTGGATCACCCAGGGGATGCGTCCAGTTCACTTGGCGCAAGCCCACTCCGGTGCCTACCAGAAGGAGAATGCCCAGGGCCAGTGGGCCATAGGTGTGCGCATCACGGCGGGCGGTGACGATTGTGGTGATCAGTCCGGCCAGCAACACACTGGCTGCCGTCACGCCAAACACCCCCAGAATCGGGGCGTAACCTGCCAGAGGGCCGTCGGGGATTTGCGCATACCCCACTGACAACCAGGGAAAGCCCGTGAGTACCCAGCTCCGGGTCCACTCCGAGAAGGTCCAGAACACCGGGACAGCGAGCAGCCAGCGGGTTTTGTGGCGAAGGGCAAAAAAACGGGCTGCGAGATAACCCACGGCCGCAGGAAACAGGGCAAGTACGGCAGCAAAGACCAGGATGGCCAGAATCGCCAGCACGACGGGCATCCCGCCAAAGTCGTGCAGGCTGATCTCGATCCAGCTCACCCCGCTCACAAAAAATCCCATGCCCCACAAAAAGCCGGTCTCCGCCGCCGCCAAAGGCGTCGGGGTGCGCCGCCACAACAGCATCAAAACGGTGAGTGACATGATCGGCGCGGGCCAGAAACCATAGGGAGCAAAGCCCGCCACCGCGAGACCCCCGGAGAGTGTGGCCAGCAGGGCGCTGATCACTTCGGGCTTCATGGAGTGGGGTCTGTCCCCGAATGCAGTTTTTCCACCAGCACCGAATGCAAACGCCGACTGTCAGCGCGCAGCACTTGAAACGCGAGCCCTCCAAAGGTAATGCGCTCGCCACGTTTGGGCATGCGGCCAAAGCGATTCAGGACGAGTCCACCCACCGTGTCGAAATCGTCACTGGCCAAATGGGTGCCCAGGGCCGCGTTGAAGTCGGCGAGCTCGGTGACTGCCTTGACCCGAAACTTGCCCAGGCGATCCGGCACGATGTTGTCCTCGGTTTCATCGAAGTCATATTCGTCTTCGATCTCGCCCACGATTTGTTCCAGCACGTCTTCAATGGTGACGAGTCCCGAGACGCCGCCATATTCGTCCACCACAATGGCAATGTGATTGCGATTGGCCCGAAACTCGCGCAGCAGGACGTTGAGGCGTTTGGATTCCGGAATGAAAACGGTGGGGCGCAGCATGTCGCGCACGTTGAATTCTTCGCCGGCGTAGTAGCGCAGCAAGTCCTTTGCCAACAGGATGCCAAGCACATTGTCCTTGCCTTCATCCACCACCGGAAAACGCGAATGCGCGGTTTCGATAACGAAGGGGATGAATTGTTCCGGCTCCTGATCAATTTCGATCACATCCATCTGGGAACGGGGAATCATCACGTCGCGCACTTGCATGTCGGCCACACCCAGCACGCCCTCCATCATGCTGAGTGCATCCGCATCGAGCAGATTGCGCTCCAGTGCCAGATGCAGAAACGCAATCAAGTCCTCGCGGGTTTCAGGCTCGTGGTGCAGCCACTGATTCAGGCGATTCAGCAGGGAGGGTCTGGGGGGATCATCTTGCATGATGGGCGGTGCCGTTTAATGGAAGGGAAGATAGGGGTTGGGAATGCGCAAGCGTTCCAGGATCTGGATTTCCATGGCTTCCATGTGTTGGGCATCATGCCGCTTCAGATGGTCGTACCCTTGCAGATGAAGCAGGCCATGCACCACCAGATGGGCGTAGTGATGTGCCAACGGTTTTTTCTGATGCTGTGCCTCACGTTTCACTACCGGGGCGCACAACACGATGTCGCCTTCCAGGGTGTTGTCCAGCAGGCCATACACAAAGGTCAGCACATTAGTAGGGGTGTCCTTGTGGCGGAATTCGCGGTTCATGCGCCGGCCTTCACGGCTGTCCACCAGGCGGATGGTGAGACGCGCTGAAGTCATCAGGGCGGCCTGGGTCCAGCGCCGCAGTTGTTGACGAGTGGGCAGGCCGCTGGTGCGGCTGGCCAGTTGGATGGACAGATTCAGGGCGTGTTTCGGCTCGGAGTCCATGGGTCACTCGAGAGGACGGGAATGCTGTTCATAGGCATTGACGATCTGTTGCACCAGGGGATGGCGCACCACGTCTTCCGCCTGAAAAATCGTGAAGGCAATGCCTTCTACCCGCTGCAGCACATTGCGCGCATCGATGAGACCACTCTTCTGGGTGTGGTGCAGGTCGATTTGAGTGACGTCGCCGGTGACGACAGCTTTGGTGCCGAAGCCGATCCGTGTCAAAAACATTTTCATCTGTTCCGGCGTGGTGTTCTGGGCTTCATCCAGAATGGTGAAGCTATGGTTAAGGGTGCGCCCGCGCATGAATGCCAACGGGGCCACCTCGATAATGCCGCGTTCAAACAGGCGGCCCACGCGCTCATAACTCATCAGGTCATACAGTGCATCGTAGAGCGGGCGCAGGTAGGGATCCACTTTCTGGTTAAGGTCGCCGGGCAGGAACCCCAGTTTCTCTCCGGCTTCCACGGCCGGGCGGACCAGCACAATGCGTTTGACCTCTTCGCGCTCCAGCGCGTCCACGGCCGAAGCCACGGCAAGATAAGTTTTGCCGGTACCGGCCGGGCCCACGCCAAAGGTGATCACATGGCTCTGGATTTGCTGCAGGTACTGCAGCTGGCGTGCAGAGCGACTTTTAAGATCGGGTCTGCGCGTACGCAGCTGTGGTTCCGCGCTGTCCGTGTTGGCAGAACCCGGGGACCCCATGACAGCCTGGCCCAGGGCCTGTACCAGGCCCATGTGAATGTCCTCGGCAGAGAGATTGTCGCGGGCATTGCGGTAAAAAGTTTGCAGGATCTCGGCAGCCAACACGGTCTTGTCTTTTTCCCCTTCCACGCTGAAATGTTCGCCGCGGCGGCGAATGGAAACGGCCAGGGTACGCTCGATTTGTTTCAGATTTTCGTCAAGCACGCCGCACAGGTTGGCCAGACGATGATTATTCACGGGCTGCAGGTCGAGTTCAAGGGTGGTCATGCGGAGGTGTTCAGGAAAGAATGACGATTTCGCCGCGCAGCGAATAATGCGCCGTGGCGGTGATGGTCACCTCCACAAACTGTCCGAGCAGGCGCGCCTGCCCCGGAAAATTGACGACCCGGTTGTTGTCGGTGCGCCCGCGCAGTTCGGAGGTGTCGCGTTTGGCATGACCGTCCACCAGCACGCGCTGACGGGTGCCGACCATGGCCTGGCTGATGCGCGCCGCCACAGCATCGGTTTTTGCCAACAAGGTTTGGAGGCGCGCCAGCTTGACCTGTTCGCTCAACCTGTCAGGCAGCTCTGCTGCCGGAGTGCCGGGACGCGGACTGTAAATAAAGCCGTAACCGCCATCAAAGCCCACCTCGTCAATCAATTGCAGCGTGGCATTAAAATCGGCTTCGGTCTCGCCCGGAAAGCCGATGATGAAATCGCTCGAGAGAGAAATCTGGGGACAGACCTCACGCAGGCGGCAGATGATGGATTTGTATTCCAGCGCGGTGTAACCGCGCTTCATGGCGGCGAGGATGCGGTCTGATCCCGATTGCACCGGCAGGTGCACCTGACCCACCAGTTTGGAGAGACGCGCGTGTGCGTCAATCAGGCGCTGGGTAAATTCCAGCGGGTGGCTGGTGGTATAGCGAATGCGTTCGATGCCGGGAAGTGCGCTGACCTGTTCCAGGAGCGACGCAAAATCGGTGTCTTCTGCGCTGCTCTCGAGATCGAGGTAAGCGTTGACATTCTGACCCAGCAGGGTGACTTCCTTCACGCCGCGCGCTGCGAGGTCACTGATCTCACGCAGCACGTCGGGCAACGGGCGAGAAAACTCTTCACCCCGCGTGTAAGGCACCACGCAAAAACTGCAGTACTTGCTGCAGCCTTCCATGATGGACACAAAAGCCGTGGGGCCTTCCACCCGGGCCGGAGGAAGTGCGTCGAATTTTTCGATTTCAGGAAATGAGATGTCTACCTGCGCGGTACCGCTGCGCCGCCGTGCATCCAGAAGGGCTGGCAGGCGATGCAGGGTTTGTGGACCGAACACCAGATCCACGTAGGGGGCGCGCGCCACGATGGCATGACCTTCCTGGCTTGCCACGCAGCCGCCTACTGCAATGACGAGATCGGGTTTGTCCCGCTTGAGTTCAGCCAGACGCCCCAGATCGGAAAACACTTTTTCCTGGGCTTTTTCGCGGACCGAGCAGGTATTGAGCACGATGACATCGGCCTCTTCGGCATGCTCGGTTTTTTCCAGGCCATGACTGGCGTACAACAGATCGGCCATTTTGTCCGAGTCATACGCGTTCATCTGACAACCAAAAGTGCGGATATGGACTTTCTTGTTCAAGGGGATAACTAATAGGGGACAGACCGGCATTTTACCACAGGGGACACGCCCCATTAAAATGAGGCCTGTCCCCGATCTTTAGTCTTCAAAACGGGTTCCAGGTTTTCTCGGGTGTGTAATGCATGTAACCCACGCTGGCGCCGGTGCGTAGTCCCACTCCCAGGCGGATCGGGGCAAGGATGATGCTCCCCCGTTGCTGATAGTTGAGGCCGGCACCGCCCACATAGTAAAAGCTGCCATCCACTCCCGGGTAACGCTGGAAAATCTTGTCCACTGAAGGCAGGTGATAGACCAGGATAAAAACTTTGGAGGCGTTGCCACCGAAGTCGAAGCCCAGTGACGGGCCGGTCCAATAAACTTTCCGGCCACCACCGCTTTTTAACGTCAGTATGCCATCGCCGTAGCGCAATCCCACCGCCATGGCGCCGCTGGCTTCTTCGCCCTTGATGTAGCCGTTAGGCCGCCCCTGTTCCTTGAAAGCTTTTTCGATCAGTTTAGCCAGTCCCTCGGTGGTGTTTCCAAAAAAATCCGTGGCATCCTTGAGAATGGAGTCCTGATCATAGGTGTCTTCGTTTTTGGCAGCAGCAGGATAAGCCAGCACCAGGCTTAACAGGGCCACTCCGATCAGGTGCGATGAATGCAGGTATCGAATCATGAGTCACCTCGCAGGCAAAGGAGAGAGAGGCATTCTGCCACAGGAAACCGGGTTGTGATGGGACTTGAAGTCAGACTCGTGGCAGAATGAGGTATTCGATATCGAACCTGATGTCTTTGTGAGCCCAAGACGGAATGGATCGCGTGCCAGATGCCCCTCTGAAAACTGAGTTTTTACAACTTTCAACCAGGATTTTAAATGATCTGGCTGATGGAAAATCGCCGCAAATATTGGGCGAAGCCGTCTGCCGGTTTGCCGAAAACGCCATGCCAGGGCTGTTCGCTGTGATCATGGTGGAAGCGGATGGCAAACTTGCGGTTTTCGCAGCCCCCAGCACTTCCGTGGGACGGGACTCGCTTGCAGCATCTTCCTGGTCTTGCCCCGTGTGGCTGGACAACCATGTCGTCGGAACCTTCGCCTTGACTGGTCCTACCACCAGCGGGCCAAATCTTGCCGCACGGGAGTTGCTGGAATTCTGCTCAGCCATGACCGGCACCGTGCTGCGTTATGCCCAATTGCAGGACAAGGCGCTCGAACAACATGCGGCCCTGTCGCGGGCGATCCAGTTCAACGTCATGCTGGCCCAGGCCAATCAGGTGATTGCCGACGCCGAAGATGTCCAGGCACTTTTCAAGGCGGTTTGCGAGATTGCCGTTCAACATGGACAGATGAAGCTGGCGTTTATCGGAGTGCCCGGTGCGGATCAGCATTTTCGGGTTTTGGCCGCCGCAGGCCACACCGGTTATCTCGACGGGTTGATCATCTCCAGCAATCCCGCGCTCCCGGAAGGCCAGGGCTCCATGGGGCAGGCCTGGCGGGATGGGAAAGTCATGTATAACCAGTCCTTTGCCAATACGCCGCACCTTGGCCCCTGGAAATTGCGTGCCAGTGAGGCTGGTTTCGGGGCCAGCGCTTCGTTGCCGATTTTGCGCCAGGGGGCGGTCATGGCGGTTTTGTCGGTTTATCACGCCCAGGAAAATATTTTTAGCGCGGACCTTCGGCAAGTGCTCGAAGAACTGTCGCGCAACATTTCCCATGGGCTGGAACGGATCTTTCTGCAGCGCCGTCTTGTCCATGAGCAGGACAAACAACGCTACCTCACCATCCACGATGCGCTCACCGGATTGCCCAACCGGCTGGCACTGGATCAGCACCTCCCGGGAGCCTTGGCGCGTGCGCGCAAGGACCAAACCCTGTTGGCGGTGTGCCTTGCTGACCTCGATGATTTCAAGGCCATCAACGACGCCCATGGCATGGAGGGGGGCGATCGGCTGCTCAAGGTTGTGGCGCAACGGTTGCGCTCTGCGTTGCGCGACACGGATCTTGTGGCACGTTCAGGCGGGGATGAATTTGTGCTGGTGATCGAGGGCCTGCTGCGCTATGAAGATCTTTTTCCGCGTCTCGCGCGCATCCATGAATTGCTCTCTAACGAAATTGAGTTGCCAGACGCCCATCGCGTCACGGTGCAGATATCCCTGGGGTTGACCTTCTATCCCAACGATGGCGGGGATGGCGACTTGTTGATGCGCCATGCGTTTGAGGCCATGTATGGTCTTAAGGCACATAAAGGGGTGCGCAGCAGCTGGTGGCAGATTTGGGGGGAAGGAAATTTAATCGCTTCGCCGGCCCAAGTGCCCAGTATCGAGCCTTATGGTGCAGAGGCTGCAGCGTTGTTGGCCCCGTTGCAAGACGCCCTGTTTCCGCTGCCCCATGATTTTGTGGAGACACTCCATTCGGATTGGCTCGGTCGTGTCACGATTGCCACACTTCTGGAGCGCCTTGATCCCGAAGATCTGGCGGTGCAGAAGGCTCGCCTGGAGCGACACATCCTGATGCTGCAGCGTGCCGATCTGACCGAAGACCAGCACCGCGGTTTTGCCGAAGCCTTGGGCCGTGTCAATACGCTGGTGGGCTTCGATCTCACGGCGCTGATTGAGGCCATCCAGGCCTATCAGAATCAAGTCGGGCACCGGTTGCATGAATTGCAGGGCATGCGGCTTTCAGAAAAGCAGCGGGTGATGGATGTCATCGCTGGCCGCCTGCGCGTCGAACTGCAAAGTCAGATCCGCGCTCTCCAGCAACTGATGGTGCAGCGGCAATCCTGGCTGGCTGAACAATCCCTGCGCCTGTCGCATGCCACCAGTTGGGTGGACACCTGCCGGGAGCTTCTTGAATCCATTACCGAGTTACAGGGCTGCATCGCCGCCACCATCAATCGGCCGGACACCACTGGAAAGCTGGTGTATGAATTCAAAACAGCCGTACTGGAGCGCTATCTCAATGATCTTGAAGCTGCGGGGGTGGTGCCACATCTCGTGAATGTCCAGGATGGCCAGTCCCTTCGCCCAGCACATATGCGCATCTGGCAGACGGAGCAGATCGAAACCAATGCGAGCTATGCCACCGAGCGCCATTTGTCCCATCTGCGAAAATCTGCGCACGACTCGGAGATTCGAAGCGCCGTGTTTGTGCCGATCACCGACGGTCAGGGTCGCATTGCTGCGGCTTTAGGGGTATTTGGACACCATCCTGGTCAGTTCGAGTCGGCCGAAACCCAGCTGTTTTTTCAATCCATCGGCCATTTGCTCAGCCAGGCCAGGCAGCGTTTGTATCGACCCAATCTTGTTTACCAATCGTCGGATCAACGGCGCATGTTTCGCCGCCTTCTTGAAAACGGTGGACTGATGATGGAGTATCAGCCCATTGTGGATCTTACAACCGGTAAACCGACCAAAATTGAAGCCCTGGCCCGCTTGAAGATGGCGGACGGCACCCTGGCCAGCCCTGCAATCTTTCTGTCCGGATTTGGAACACGCGAACTGGTGCTGCTGTTTCAAAGGGGTCTGGATCAGGCGCTCGCTCATCTGTCCCATCTTGGGCAGTATCCGGACCTGATCGTCTCACTGAATCTGCCCCCTGCGGTGCTGGTTGAGGCAGAATGCGCGCAATGGGTGGAACAGGCATTGCAGCGCCAGGGCATTCCGGCACGACGGCTGGAACTTGAAGTGCTGGAAGATGCAGAATTTCATGATCTCGAAGCGGCCCGTGTCACCCTGGTGACCTTGGCGGCACAGGGGGTGCACCTTGTGATGGATGACCTCGGTGCCGGTTACAGCTCCTTGTTGCGCTTGCGCCATTTGCCCTTTAGCACCGTCAAGATTGATCAGGGGCTGGTTCGCGAAATCGCCAAGGATCCCGAGCGGGTGATTGTCTTCATTTCCGGCCTGGTGCGCCTGGCCAAAAGCCTCAAGCTGCGCGTCACCGAGGAAGGCCTGGAAAGTTCCGAGCTGGTGGAGGTGGCAAGCCTCCTGGGTGCGGATGAAGGGCAGGGCTATGCACTGTCCAGGCCCTTGCCGGCGGCGGCATTGGCCCCCTGGCTCGCGAGCTTTCACTGGATCGTGGCCCATGACAATCCGGTCACTCCGCTGGGTCGGCTTGCGTTGCAGAAAAGAGGTTACTGATCATGCGGTTTATCACAGCACCACTGTTTCGAGCTTATCGCAAGATGCTTCCGCCGATGTCCGATACCGAGCGCGAGGCGCTGGAAGCGGGTACCGTGGGTTGGGAGGGTGAGCTGTTTCGCGGGCATCCCGATTGGCAAAAACTGCTGGACCTCCCGGCACCCCGCCTCACCCCTGAGGAACAACATTTTCTGGATCATGAGACCAACGAAGCCTGTCGCCTGGTGGACGATTGGCGGGTTACCCAAAGCGATTTCGATCTTTCTCCGGCCACCTGGCAGTACCTCAAGGAACAGGGGTTTCTTGGTCTGATTATTCCCAAGCGGTATGGTGGTCGGGCGTTTTCGGCCTTCGCCCATTCCCAGATCATTACCCGGCTGTCCACGCGTAGCTCGGCCCTCGCGGTAACGGTCATGGTGCCCAATTCGCTAGGGCCGGGCGAGCTGCTGTTGCACTACGGTACCGAAGACCAAAAAAATTATTACCTGCCGCGACTGGCGCGCGGAGAAGAAATCCCCGCGTTTGCCCTCACCAGCCCCTGGGCCGGATCGGATGCGGCCGCCATTCCGGACTTCGGCGTGGTGTGCAAAGGACCATGGCAAGGGCGCGAAGTTCTTGGCATGCGCGTGACCTGGGACAAGCGCTACATCACGCTGGCCCCGGTGTGCACCTTGCTGGGATTGGCGTTTCGACTGTTCGACCCGGAGGGGCTGCTCGGCTCAACGCGCGAGATCGGGATCACCTGTGCCCTGGTGCCTCACGATCATCCCGGGGTGGACATCGGGCGTCGGCATTTTCCGCTCAACGCCATGTTCATGAACGGGCCAACGCGCGGCCATGAAGTTTTCATGCCGCTTGATTTCATCATTGGCGGCGCTGCCATGGCAGGCCAAGGCTGGCGCATGCTGATGGAAAGTCTTGCCGCCGGACGTGCCATCTCCCTGCCTGCTTCCAACACCGGCATGGCCCAGCTCACGACACGCGCGGTGGGGGCCTACGCCCGGGTGCGCAGCCAATTCAAGTTGCCCATCGGCCGCTTTGAAGGTGTGGAAGAGGCGCTGACCCGCATCGGCGCCAACACCTATCTGATGGATGCGCTACGCACCTTCGCTGCCGCTGCGGTGGATCAAGGACAAAAGCCGGCGGTGCTCTCGGCCATTGCCAAATATCATGTCACGGAACGCGCGCGTCGGGTGGTCAATGATGGCATGGACGTTATCGGCGGCAAGGGCATCTGCCTCGGTCCATCCAACTTTTTGGGGCGGGCCTATCAGCAAATCCCCATTGGCATTACGGTGGAAGGGGCCAACATTTTGACGCGCAGCCTGATCCTGTTCGGTCAGGGTGCCATTCGCTGTCATCCCTTTGTGTTGCGCGAGATGAATGCGGCACGCCATCCCGACCCCGAGGCCGGCCTTGGGGAATTCCAGCAGGCCCTCTTCGGGCACATCGCGCATACTTTTAAAAACGGCTTGCGCGCATTGTGGATGGGGTTGACCGGATCGCATTTTGTGGCGGTTCCGGCAACGGCGGCGCCGGAGACACGGCGTTACTATCAGCAGCTCTCGCGTTATTCTGCCGCCTTTGCGTTTCTCTCCGACGTATCGCTGCTGGTCCTGGGCGGAGGGCTCAAGCGTCGTGAAAAGTTATCCGCTCGACTGGGGGACATCCTCTCGCAGATGACCCTGATCTCGGCTGCCTTGAAACGTTACGAAGATGAAGGTCGGCCGCAGCCTGACCTGCCGTTGTTGCATTGGGCGGTGTGGGATGCCATGTATCGGGCGCAGCAAGCCTTTGATGGCGTGATCGCCAACTATCCAATGCACTGGGTGGCCGCCCTGCTGCACCGCATGCTGTTTCCCTGGGGCTATCCCTATGTGGTGCCTTCTGACGATCTGGGGCATGATGTGGCGCGCCTGCTGATCACTCCCTCGCCCACACGGGATCGCTTGACCGCCTGCTGTTATCTGCCGGCAAACGCCGAGGAGCCTGTGGGTGCGCTGGAATGGGCTTTGGCCGCTACGCTGGAAGCCGAGCCCATTGAGGCCCGGATTCGCGAGGCCGAAAAAGCCGGGCGCTTTGCCAACGATCCGCGGGCCAATGTGCGCGATATTGACGAGGCGGCACGCTCTGCTGGCGTAATCACTCCTGAAGAGCATGCCGTCCTGCAGCGGCGTAATGTGTTGCGTGACCGCGTGATTGGAGTTGACGATTTTGGAAAGAATTTTGAAACCCGTTTACCTCATTGATGGGGCGCGGACCCAGTTTCTCAAGGCGCGCGGCGTACCCGGCCCGTTTTCCGCCTGCGACCTCGCCGTACAGGCGGGACGCGGTTTGCTGCTGCGCCAGCCGTTTCTGCCTTCCCACCTGGATGAAGTGATCCTGGGCTGTGCCGCGCCTGCGCCCGATGAAGTCAACATTGGACGGATCCTGGCATTGCGTCTGGGTTGCGGCGACAAGGTGCCGGGCTGGACCGTGATGCGCAATTGTGCTTCCGGCATGCAATCCCTCGATTCGGCCCTGGCCAACATTCAACTGGGTCGCAGCCATCTCGTGCTGGCGGGCGGCACCGATGCACTCTCGCGGGCCGCAGTGCTGCTGTCTGATGCCATGGTGCAATGGCTGGCACGCTGGAATGGTGCGCGCGCCCTGGGGCAAAAACTGGCCCTGCTGGGGCGCTTGCGCCCCGCGTATTTCAAGCCGGTGATTGGATTGCTAAAAGGCCTCACCGACCCCGTGGTGGGATTGTCCATGGGACAGACCGCAGAAAACCTGGCTTGCCGTTTTGGCATCACGCGCGCCCAGATGGATGCCTATGCAGTGCAAAGTCATCAGCGTGCCGTGGCAGCCCGGGCGGGTGCACGGGATATCGTGCCGCTGGTGGATGCGAGCGGCCGAATCTATTCGGAAGATGATGGGATCCGCAGCGACGCCAACGTGGAAAAGCTTGCCACCTTGAAACCCGTGTTTGATAAGCCCTACGGCAACATCACGGCGGGCAACAGTTCGCAGGTCACCGACGGTGCAGCACTGCTGTTGCTGGCTTCAGAAGAAGCCGTGGCGCGCTGGCAATTGCGGCCCATGGCGCGGCTCGTGGACAGTCAGTGGGCGGCGCTCGATCCGGCCCAAATGGGTCTGGCGCCGGTGTATGCGGCCACCCCCCTGTTGCAGCGTCACGGTTTGGGCCTTAACGACCTGGATGTGTGGGAAATCAATGAAGCCTTTGCAGCCCAGGTGCTGGCTTGTATTGCGGCCTGGCAGGATGCTGCCTGGTGTCGGGAGCAGTTGGGTGTGGGGGCATTGGGCGCGCTCGATGTGCAGCGTCTTAATCCCTACGGAGGCGCCATTGCGTTGGGGCATCCGGTGGGTGCTTCGGGAGCGCGCATCGTGTTGCAGGTATTGCGCGCCCTGCGCGAACGGGGCGGGCGGCGCGGCATCGCGAGCATCTGTATTGGTGGCGGTCAGGGCGGTGCCCTGTTGATCGAGTCACTGTCATGATCGCCGCACCCGGGTTTATTCATTGGAAGTTGACGCGCGACGAAGACGGCGTGGCCTGGGCCACACTGGATCGTGCTGGTGAAAGCACCAATGCGCTTTCCGGAGCGGTGATGGCGGAGTTGGTCCAGTTGCTTGATCATCTGGACGCCGAGCCGCCGCGCGGACTGGTTTTTCGTTCGGGAAAAACCGCCGGGTTCATCGCCGGTGCCGACATCCATGAGTTCGACGATCTTGTCACACCGGAAAACGGCCTGCGCCTGGTGGCTCGGGGGTGGGATCTGTTCAATCGCGTGGCAGCACTTTCTTACCCCACGCTGGCCCTGATCCGCGGCCATTGCATGGGTGGCGGACTGGAATTGTCGCTGGCTTGCCGTTACCGGATCGTGGTGGATCAGCCCGATACGCGCCTGGGGTTGCCTGAGGTCAAGTTGGGGATTGTTCCGGCCTGGGGTGGCATGCAGCGCCTGCCGCAACGAATCGGTGCCGCTGCTGCCCTTGATATGATGCTCACCGGCAAAACGGTGGATGCGCGCAAAGCGTGGCGCATCGGACTGGCCGATGCCTGTGTCCCGCCGCGCCTGATGGAACGGGCAGCCCGGCTGCGGGTGCTGGATCCTACCCCGCCGCATGCTTTGGGGTTATGGCAACGGCTGTTGAATGGTCCGTTGCGTGCCTTGGTAGTGCGCCAGGCCCGGGGCCGGGTAGCGCAGAAGGTTTACCACGAACATTATCCGGCGCCTTACGCCTTGCTCGATTTGTGGCAGCACCAGGACGGGAATGCCCTGGCTGCACCGGAAGTGCTGCACCGGATTCTGGCTTCACCCACGGCGCGCAACCTGCTGCGGGTATTCCATCTGCAGGAACGCTTGAAGCGATTTGGCAAGGGCAGCACCTTCAAGCCGCAGCGTGTGCATGTGGTGGGGGCCGGCGTGATGGGCGGAGACATTGCAGCCTGGTGCGTGGTGCAGGGATTGACAGTGACCCTGCAGGATCAGTCGCTGGAACGCATTGTTCCGGCGCTGACGCGCGCTGAGGTTCTGTTTGCGCGCCTTCTCAAGACCCCACTGGCGTGCCGTGCGGCGCGCGACCGGTTGATTCCCGATCCCGCCGGTGCGGGGGTGACGCATGCCGGTGTGGTGATCGAAGCCGTGTTTGAAAATCTTGCCGTAAAACAGCAGCTCCTCGCGGCCCTGGGACCCCGCTTGAAACCCACGGCACTTTTGGCCAGCAACACTTCCAGCCTGCGTCTTGAGGATATTGCGGTAGGGCTGCGGAGGCCTGAGCGCCTGGTGGGCATTCATTTTTTCAATCCGGTGGCGTTGATGCCGCTGGTGGAAGTGGTGGAGATTCAAGGAGCAGCACCGGAAGCGTTGCAAGCTGCGGCAGCTTTTGTCGGGGCGCTGGGCAAGTTACCCTTGCCGGTTCGAAGCGCTCCCGGATTTTTGGTGAATGCGGTGTTAGCGCCCTACATGCATGAAGCATTGCGCTGCCTTGATGAAGGCATTGCACCGGCCACGCTCGATGCCGCACTGGAAGCCTTTGGCATGCCCATGGGACCGGTGGAGCTGATGGACACGGTAGGACTCGACATCGTGATGGCTGCCGGTCAGCAGCTTTCGGCGGGAGCTCCTGCGGCCTGCCTGATCCAGTGCCTGGACCAGGGTCGTCTGGGGAAAAAAGCGGGTCGCGGGTTTTATGTCTGGGTTAAAGGAAAACCCCTCAAACCGGCCTTTGGCGCAGTGCCCCCCGGATTGGCTGAGCGCCTGATCGCACCCTTGACCGCGCGCACTGCAGCGCTGGTGGCGGAAGGCGTGGTACCGGATGCCGATTTGGCAGATGCCGGCGTGATTTTTGGGACAGGATTTGCCCCCTTCAGCGGTGGGCCACTGCATCGTACAATCAGTCCAGGCGCATGATGACGTTTCCCGATTCCCTTGAACCTTCTGCGGGCAAACCCTGGCTGGCGAGCTATCCGCCGGGTATCGCCGCAGAGATTTCTCCACCGCCGGATGCCACGGTGGTGACCTTGATGGAAGCCGCCTGCCGCCAGTTTGCGCAGCGCACCGCTTACATCAGCATGGGCAAGGTATTGGACTATCGCGCGCTGGAACAGCAGTCGCGTTATTTTGCCGCCTGGTTGCAGCAAAGTGGCGTGCCCAAGGGAGCGCGTGTGGCGCTGATGATGCCCAACGTGCTGCAGTACCCCGTTGCGTTGTTCGGGGTGTTGCGCGCGGGTTGTGTGGTGGTCAACTGCAATCCCCTGTACACCCCGCGCGAACTGGAATTCCAGCTTAAGGATTCAGGTGCTGAAGTGATCGTGGTGCTGGAAAATTTTGCCCATACCCTGCAGCAGGTACACACGGCGACGGTGTTGAAGCACATTGTGGTGACCAGCGTGGGAGAACTGCTGGGGTGGAAGGGTGCGTTGATCAACTTTGTCTTGCGTCATGTGCGACGCGTGGTGCCGCGCTGGCGGTTACCCGGTAGCTTGAGTTTTTCTGCCGTGCTGTTTCTGGGCGAACAAGGAGACTTGGTGCCGCCACGTCTGCGTCCCCAGGATCTCGCGTTTCTGCAATACACCGGCGGGACCACCGGTATTCCCAAGGGGGCCATGCTCAGTCACGGCAACATCGTGGCCAATCTTATCCAGGTAGACCAGTGGATGGCAGGTGTTGTCCGGCCCGGTGAGGAGCTGGTGGTGACGGCACTGCCGCTGTACCACATCTTTGCGCTCACGGCCAATTGCCTGGCCTTCATGCACCAGGGGGCGGCCAATCTGCTGATCATCAATCCCCGTGACCTCAAGGCGTTCGTCAAGGAGTTGCGGCAACACCGCTTTACCGTGATTACCGGGGTCAATACCCTGTTCAGTGCATTGCTGAACGACCGGGGTTTTGTCCGGCTCGATTTTTCTCATCTCAAAGTCACTTTGGGCGGCGGCATGGCCGTGCAGCAGGAAGTTGCCCTGCGCTGGCAACAGGTTACCGGCTGTGCCCTCACCCAGGCCTATGGCCTCACCGAAACCTCCCCGGGAGCCACCATCAACCCGCTGGAACTGAAGACTTTCAATGGCAGCATCGGCCTGCCCATCCCTTCCACCGAAGTGGCCATTCGGGATGAGGCAGGACAGGAAGTGGCCTTGGGCGTCGAGGGAGAAATCTGTATCCGTGGCCCTCAAGTGATGAAGGGCTACTGGAACCAACCAGCCGAGACGCAGGCGGTGTTCTACGCGGATGGTTTTTTGCGCACCGGGGATTTGGGCACCATGGATCCGCAGGGATTTGTGTTCCTGCTGGATCGCAAGAAAGACATGATCAAGGTGTCCGGCTTTAACGTGTACCCCAACGAAGTGGAGGCCACCGTAGCCAAACATCCCGGGGTGTTTGAAGTCGCTGCCATCGGCGTGGATGACCCGCATTCGGGTGAAGCAATCAAGTTGTTTGTGGTGCGCAAGGATCCTCATCTCACTGCCGAGATGATTACCGCCTTTTGTCGCGAGCAGTTGACCGGATACAAGATTCCGCGCCACATCGAATTTCGTGACGAACTACCACACACCAATGTGGGCAAGATTTTGCGGCGCGCCCTCAAGGAGGAGCGCGCCTGATGGCTCTGCCTGCGCTTTTTGAAGGGCGCCTGTCTTTACCGGTGATCGGGGCGCCGATGTTTATTGTCTCGCAACCGGCGCTGGTGATTGCGCAATGCCTGAATGGTGTGGTGGGGAGTTTTCCGGCGCTCAACGCCCGTCCGGCCACACTGCTGGAGCCCTGGCTCAAGCAGATTACCGAAGCCCTCGCTGCAGCCCGCGCCACAGATCCGGTGCGAACGGTGGCCCCCTTCGCCGTCAACCAGATCGTCCATGGCACCAACCCACGCCTTGAACACGATCTCGAGTTGTGCATCCAGTATCGCGTCCCGTTGATCATCACAAGCCTCAGTGCACCCGGACAACTGGTGCAACGCATTCACAACTACGGCGGCCTGGTGTTTCACGATGTGATCAGTGTGCGCCACGCCCAGAAGGCCTTGAGCGAAGGGGTGGATGGATTGATCCTGGTGTGTGCCGGAGCAGGGGGACATGCCGGCACGCTTAATCCCTTTGCCTTCGTGGAATCCGTGCGTCGTTTCTGGGATGGGCCGCTGGTGCTCTCAGGGGCCATCGCCAATGGTCGGGCGGTTCGCGCTGCCGAAGTGATGGGGGCCGATTTTGCCTATATGGGCACGCGTTTCATTGCCACTCGTGAGGCCTTTGCCAGCGAGGCCTACAAAGCGGCCTTGGTGGATGCCGAGGCCGGAGACATCGTTAACACCCCCTATTTTACCGGCGTGGCCGGCAACTACCTCAGGTCCAGTATTCTCGCAGCGGGGCTTGACCCCGACCATCTGCCGGTACGCGACAAATCCATCATGGACTTTGCCACCGTGGAGGCCGCAGGATCCAAAGTATGGCGCGACATCTGGGGGGCAGGGCAGAGTGTGAGTGGCATCAACGAGGTGTCTACCGTTGCGGTGCTCGTCGAACGGCTTAAGGCAGAATATTTTTCTGCTACAATGTCGCGTTTTACGTGGCCAAGTAGCTCAGTCGGTAGAGCAGAGGACTGAAAATCCTTGTGTCGGTGGTTCGATTCCGCCCTTGGCCACCAAAATTCAAGGCCGACTGTTCTCAGTCGGTCTTTCCATTTCCAGGGTTTCCGCGCACCACGTGGGGTTCTGGCCCATTCTGCGTGTGCCAGGTCATTCACAACGCGCCGCAAATCCCGCCCATTTTCCCACCGTTCGATTCTTTTCTGCTCTCTGTTCTCAAAGAATAGTGGAGAACCGCATACATTTGGCACACGCAGAACGCCTGCGTCGCCAATGAGTTATGCTCGTGCCTGATAGTTCGGTTCGACGGGCATACTGCTGTAGCGGTTGTTTCCTTGATCGAACTCGGTGCCATCGTAGATGGCCTATGTGATCTGGCGGTAACCGGCCAGAGCGGCCAGTCAAACCTTTTACAGATTGCGGACGCTTGCGAACTGAATTAGCCATGAATCGGTACCCAAGTCGGTTCAAATTAACGTGTTCACTGGATCGATTAGCTGGCCTGCTGCGCTGCCTTGGCTCAAGATTTCTGCTATAGTCTGTCACTATGTACAGGAAAAAAACGCGTTTCCAGGTTTCGCTCTTTGTCGTCATGATGCTGACCTGGGGTCAACTTATGGTGGCAGCGCACGCATGTTTCCAACAAACGCCTGCTGCAAATACGCCGGTTAAAGTGTCGGCGCCTATGCCGTCGGACTGCAGCGACATGGACGACGCTTCCGCGAAGGGCACACAGCCTTCTGCGGTTTGTTTTATCCATTGTGAACAATCTGCACAGTCACATCAAACCTCATCAGTGCCTGACCTTCCCTCGGCAGGTCTGATCACCCTTGTTGAAATCCTCAAGCCGAACACCGGTAGTGGCACGCAGCCCGGCAACTTTGTTCATCATCCTTTTCTTTCCCTGACGGAAGGCTCACCGC